>JAYROD010000108.1:0-16511 GCA_041911835.1 Fimbriimonadaceae bacterium
AATCGATAAGCGATCGGAGCGTTTGCTGGCGAGGGAGTGCCGTCCGTGAACCGCCGGTTAGCAGGGCGAAGCGCTCGTCAAGCCTCTCGTCCAATTCCTCGACAGTCATGCTCCCCACTCTCGCTGAAGCTAGCTCGATGGCGAGCGGGATCCCATCCAATCGATGGCAAACAGAGGCGAGGGCGTGGGCGTTATGCTCCGTAAGTGCGAATGCAGTCTGGACACTGGCGGCCCGTTCGACGAATAGCCGCACCGATTCAAACTGAACGAGACTCTCGGGTGTCTGTGGCAACTCCGGGTCAGGCAGCGAAAGGGACGGCACGCGGTAGATCGTCTCACCTGCGACTCTCAGCCCCTCGCGACTGCTGGCGAGCAACCGAACCCCTGGGCACTCGCGAAGAATATCGGTCACAAGCTCGGAACAAGCCTGAAGAAGGTGCTCGCAGTTGTCGAGCACCAGCACCAGCTTCTTGGTTTTGAGGCTCCGCAACAAAGATTCTTTGACGGGCCTACCTGGTTGCTCCGTCACCCCTGATACAGCAGCAACGGTCTGGGGGACGAGGTCCGGATCGGTCAGGGCGGCGAATTCGACGAACCAAGCGCCGTCTCGATTGATCTCCAGGACCTTGCCTGCCACCTCGACCGTCAGCCTCGTCTTGCCGCACCCTCCGCTTCCCGTCAAGGTGAGGAGGCGCGTCTTGGCCAGAAGAGCAAGCACTTCGTTGATCTCTTTCTCCCTACCGATGAAACTCGTTGCCTGGGAAGGCAAATTGTGTTTCCCAGCCAGGACAGTTTCGAAAGCGGACTCGAGCGCACGGCGCGCCTCCGGCGAGGGGATCTCCCCCCATGTGTCGTCCAGGATTCTCTCCAACTCCTCGTATTGGCGGAGTGCCTCTACACGCATTCCGGCTGCGCCATACGCATGGATGAGCGCAATGTGCACGTCCTCCCGATTCGGCGCAGCCACTACAGCCGCGCGGCCAACATTGATAGCTTGCTTCGCTTTTCCACCTTCCAATAGGAGTCCACAGAGCCGGTACACGGACTGCCCGTACCGTTCCTCGACCTCCATCCTGTGACCAACCACCCAGCCCTCATCAAGCGTTGGAAGCAACGGGCCGGCGTAGAGTTGGACGGCTTCAGCCAGTTCTTCGGCCTCTGCTCCAATCTGGGTTCGGTCAAGGAAATGCTCCACATCGGTGATGATCCGACCCTTGTTTAGGGAAACATGACCTTTGCGCGTTTCTATCACACAACCCAAATGTAAGTTTTGCTCAAGAACTTTTCGAAGGTCTGCAATCGCTCGACGGAGGTTCTGAGCCGCCTTATCTCCTTCGCTGTCGGGCCAGAAAATGCTTTGAAGATATTCGTTCGAGAACTCTCTCTGCCTTTGGATTGCCAAGAATGCGAGGAGAGCCAGGCAAGTCCTGGAAGAAAACCGAACTGCCTTGTTCGAGGTCGAAGTGACTTCAATGTTGCCGAGCACTCGAAAGTACCATAGGGCACCTTTTCGGGACGCCGCTGCTTTCTCAAATGAGGGTTCTTTGGCTCCCATATCAGGAACATTGTATACAAGATTGGTTCTTCGAGATTCACCGTCAATTCGAATCCGGCCATGAACTTCCACTTGAGCGCACGATTTACCGCCTCTCTGAAATAAAGAGATTTGGGCCGGCAACCCCCCTCGGTCGCCGGCTCCATGATCCCAAGGCCTTACCCCAGCGAATTAGGGCTTCCAGGTTGGGTCCCAGTCGCCAAAGGGATTGTTATTCGTCAGTCGCGTCGGGTTGCCTTTACCATCAGCCCTCATCGTGTAGATTTCCGAGTTTCCGCTGCGGTTGCTATAGAACGCGATCTTTGCGCCATCCGGCGACCACGCGGGCTCGCCGTCCTCCGCTGCGTTTCGATGACAGATCCTCTGATGGCATCAGACTCAAGAACTGCTCTCAAATCTGAAATCGCTCGACGAAGATTTTGGGCTTGTCGGTCCCCATCGCTCTCGGGCCACAACAACTCCTCAAGCGTAAATCTGGATACGAATTTGCCCTGGTGGAGCAGAAGGTGGGCCAAGAGCAGCGTCGCCGACTTGGATCGTAGCCGCACGAGTTCGCCCGTTGAAGAACCGATTTCCATCCTCCCCAGCATCCGGACGGTCCAAGCGCAGCCTACGGGCGGCCAGATCAGCTTCGACAAATTCATCGGAGTGGATGGAGTATGGGCGCGAACGAACCAATCGCGCCACTTCTGTCACAGAATTGGCGCGATTGGGGTCGTTCAGTCTGAGTTTAAGCCACGACCGACGTCTCCGCGGCCGACTTCACGTGTGCCCCCCGTACGATCCAGCCTCGGTCTTTGCAGGCTTCAGCGACTCGAGCGACCGCGACGAGATAGGCGGCCAATCGACTGTGGACGTTCATTTCGCGCCGCATCTCGAAAACAGCCTTGAACGCGGACGTCATCGTTTCGTCGAGGCGTTGGTGCACGTAATCGAGCTTCCAGCGGTCCATGGCCGCGTTCTGCACTTGCTCGAAGTAGCTCACTGTGACTCCGCCGGCATTGCAGAGGAAGTCCGGGATCACGAACACTCCATTCTTGTGAAGGATTGCATCGGCCTCAGGGGTAGTCGGACCGTTGGCCAGTTCTGCCACGATCTTTGCCTTGATTCCAGGGGCGTTCTCTCCGGTAATGACATTTTCCAGTGCGCTCGGAATGAGCACGTCGACGGGAAGCTCCAGCAGTTCCTCGTTAGTCATCGATTTGGTCCCTGGGAATCCGACGACGCTGCCGGTCTTCGCCTTGTGGGCCTCGACCTGCTCATAGGTAAGTCCGGCCGCAGAATAGATGGCTCCCTTGGAATCGCTGACCGCGACAACTTTGGAACCGAACATTTCGGTGACGAGTTGATGGGCATAAGCGCCCGCATTGCCATATCCTTGAATGGCGACCGTCGATCGGGAGAGATCGATCTCGAATTCTCTGGCCGCTTCCCTAAGCGTGAACATGCCTCCGCGCGCCGTGGCGTCGCCTCTTCCGGGAGATCCGCCTATCGCAAGCGGCTTGCCCGTGATGACTCCTGCCGCATGATGCCCATGCATCGTTTCGTATTCGTCGAGCATCCAGCCCATGATTTCGGGAGTCGTGTAAACGTCCGGCGCCGGCACATCGATGTCCGGACCGACGAAATGCGCAATGGCGCGCATGAACCCTCGAGACAACCGCTCCAATTCTCCCTTGCTTAAAAGCTTGGGATTGCAGATGACGCCGCCCTTGCCGCCTCCAAGAGGAATGTCAACGATGGCCGTCTTCCACGTCATCCACGCAGCCAGTGCTCGGACCGTATCGATCGTCTCGTCGGGGTGGAATCGGATACCGCCTTTACAGGGGCCCCGGGCGTCGTTGTACTGAACTCGAAATCCGGTGAAGACTCGGATCTTTCCGTCATCCATGCGGACGGGAATCTTAAAATGAAGCTCGGCCTTGGGGTTACGCAGCAACTCGTGGGCGTCGCCGTCGAGATGAAGCAGCGCAGCAGCCTCATCCAACTGAGCCTGCGCGGTTAGGAATGGATTGGTCGACATATTGCACCTTCGTCAATAGCGTTTGAATTGATCGCGTCTGCCGAAGAGAAATTCTCCCTTCGGAGTCTTCGTCCTCTTTCGAACCAAGAATCGCATCGATTCCACTATATAAGCAATCTTAGGCCTTGACAAGCCCAAATCGGCTGTCCGCCGTTTAGATGACACCGGAATTAGAAGGAAGCGGAACCCTGGCCGGCTCAGCCCACCGCAAGTCCATTTGGAAAGTCGATCCCGGTAATAATGATAGTGCAGATAGCTGAGGAGCGAAGTTGGTTCTTCTTCACTGCAGCCCAAGGGGCCGGTTCCTGGGCGTCGGCATCCAGTAGTGCCGAAAGTCTGTGTTCGGGAACCCTCCGCCGAGTTTTATGGCTGAACTGTTGGGGCTTCCCCGCCGTTCGCATGGCGATCTATGGACCAGAAACACGTCTTCTATGACCCTGAAGGAAAGCGGCATCGCAAGGTGTCGTTTGTTTTGCGCGCTCTCGGAGTACTGGCCGCCATAGTCACGACCCTGTTCGGGCTGTCTTTGTTCGTCGCACCCTTCCTGCCTCCCGTCAAAGGGTTGACGCTCATCTCCCACCCATTCGCCAAAATGGCCCAGATCGCGTTTCCGAATGCAAAGCACAGACAATCCGAATTTCTGCTTTCGAAAGCCCGAAAGGCACTTCTAGAAGAGATCGCCGGAACCAAGAAGTTGGTCGCACCGCTGCCAAAGAGCGCTGGTCCGATCGTCGCAGCCTACTACGCTCCATGGCAGGAAACCGGGCTTCACTCTCTGCGCTCCAATGCCTCGAAACTGACCGACCTGATGCCCGAATGGCTGCATTTGGGTTCCGACGGACGATCGATCGACATCCGCGATTGGGATCCAAATGTCACGCCCCACAATCTCGATGTCGTCGCGATCGCCAGACAGAATCAGGTTCGAATCCTGCCGCTACTGAACAACAGCGTCGATGGGGTCTTCGATCCCCGTCGCGCGCATGCACTCCTCGGCTCTCAAGCGAACCAGCAGTCAGTCGCCACCGCGCTCAAGTCTTGGCTGCTCAAACAAGGCTTCCAAGGTATCCAGGTGGACCTGGAGAACCTCTCTGAAGGTGACGCGGAACGGCTCCCTGGATTCCTCGAAATTCTCCGCAAGACATTCCAAGGAAGCGGACTGCTCGTCACTTGCGCGATTGAATCGAGTTTCCCAGATCAGCAGCTTCCTCGGATCGCCAGCCCGTGCGATTTCGTGGTACTGATGGCATACGACGAGCACTGGGAAGAAGGACCTCCGGGCCCGATCGCCTCGATTCAGTGGTTCGATGGAGTAGTTAAACGCGGCCTCCGTTCGATTCCCAACGATAAATTGGTGGTCGGCATCGGCAACTACGCTTACGACTGGGCCGAGGGTGCGCGATCAGCTGAGTCGAAAAGCTATCAGGAAGCGCTCGTCGACGCCGCCGGGTACCGTCCCGATGAGCGACCTCAGGACGTAGTCGACTTCGATCCGAAAGCGCTGAATGCCACGTTCGAGTACGAAGACGACAACGGCAAACCGCATACGGTTTGGATGTTGGATGCCCCTTCGGCCTTCAACCAGTGGTCGCTCGTACTCGATCATGGCGTTCGCGGTGCTGCTCTGTGGGCCTTGGGATCGGAAGATCCCGGAGTATGGAAATTCATGAACCGGGCGACGTATAGTCGCCGCCCGGACGCGCGAACCTTGCAGGAAGTGCAATTTCCCTATGAAGTCGAGTTCGACGGAAAGGGAGAAATCCTAACAATCGCTTCACGACCATCCACCGGTGCACGAAATATTGATGTCGACCCGACGACGGGAATGGTGACGGACAGCAGCTACACGAAATATCCGTCGTCTTATCTCATTCATCAAACCGGTGAGGTCTCCAAGAACCTCGTGCTGAGCTTTGACGACGGGCCAGATCCGACTTTCACGCCGGAGATACTCGATGTGCTCGCCAAGTACCACGTGCCAGCTGTCTTTTTCGTGATTGGCCAAAACGCCGAGAAAAGCCCCGAATTGCTCGAACGAATGATGGCTGAGGGGCACGAAGTAGGCAGCCACACATTCACCCATCCTAATCTTGGCGCCGTGAGCGAGCGCCGCGAGGAACTCGAGCTGAACGCCACGCAGAGGGCCATCCAAAGCATAACGGGCCGCTCGACGACGCTCTTCCGGCCTCCTTACAATGCCGATGCAGAACCGAGGAGCGCTGAAGAAGTCCGACCCCTCGACGTCGCCGCGAATCTCGGCTACATCACGGTCGGCGAGAAGATCGATCCGCAGGACTGGAATGCAACTGCCGTCATGCCAGATGGGAGTACGAGGGCGCGGACGGCGGCGGAAATCGCGAAGCTCGTCATCGATCAGGTCAATGCAAAAGCGGGGAACGTGATTCTTCTGCACGACGGAGGCGGAGATCGAACCCAGACGGTTCGTGCGCTCGAAGAAATCGTCCCAACTCTCCAAAAAGAGGGCTATCGGTTCGTTTCAGTCGCTCAACTCGCGGGTATGACTCGCGATCAGGCGATGCCGCCGCTCAGCGCCAAGGAACTCGCGATCATCGGCTTCGATAAGGCCGTGTTTTGGGCGCTCTTCACTTTCGAATCACTGCTGGGTATCGCATTCGTCGTGGCGATCTGTCTGGGGGTGATCAGGGTGCTTATTTCGACACCGCTGGCGGTCTTGCACGATCGTCGGCAGAGAAAGTCATCGATCGACCCGAACTACGAACCATCGGTGACCGCACTCATCGCCGCCTACAACGAGGAGGCGGTCGTCGATCGGACGGTGCGCAGCGTGCTCGCGTCGGACTACCCCATTGGACAGGTCATCGTTATCGACGACGGTTCGACCGACGACACCGGAAAGTCGATTCAGAGGCACTTTTCCGATGACCCCCGGGTTTGCCTCATCACCAAAGAGAATGGCGGCAAAGCCTCCGCGCTCAACCGCGGGATATTGCAGGCAGAAGGCGAGATTCTGCTTTGCATCGATGCAGACACCCAGCTACCACCGGATGCAGTCCGGCTGCTGATCCAAGGGTTCAAGGATCCTAAGGTTGGCGCTGTCGCAGGCAACGTGCGGGTTGGCAACGTAGACGGCGTCCTGACGACGTGGCAATCGATTGAATACACAACGAGCCAGAACGTCGACCGAAAGGCTTATGCGCTTCTCAATGCCATCACCGTCGTTCCGGGTGCGATTGGCGCTTGGCGGAAGGAAGCCGTCGAATCGGTGGGCGGCTACTCGGCCGATACTCTGGCGGAAGATATGGACTTGACGATGCGACTTCGCCGCGCAGGCTGGCGGCAGGAGACGGAAAGCAGGGCCAAGGCTTATACCGAGGCTCCGGATACATTCCGCGGCTTCTTCCGACAGCGATTTCGGTGGGCGTTCGGGACCCTTCAGTGTCTCTGGAAGCATCGGAAAGCCATCGGGCATGATGGATTTTTCGGTTGGGTCGTCTTGCCGCTGATGTGGGTCTTCCAGATTCTGCTCCAGGCGCTTGCCCCCTTAGTCGACCTCCAGATGTTGTTCTCGATCGTGGGATTTCTGAGAGCGTGGTTGGTGAGCGGTCTCTATCAAAGCGATTGGCAGCCGCTCACTTCGGCGTCGCACTCTTTGATCATCATGGGCTTCCTTTATGGCCTGTTCTTCGCTCTGGAATTGACTGCTGCGATCATCGCCTATCGAATGGACCGTGAGCGTCTTGGCTCCTTGGGCTGGCTGTTCCTTCAACGGTTCGTCTATCGGCAGCTTATGTACGGCGTGATGTATCGTTCCCTGCTGCGCGCCCTCACAGGTCGGCGCCAGGGGTGGGGCAAGCTGGATCGAAAAGCAAGCGTTGTGGTCGGCAGATAAAGTCGCCGATACGAGAGGGAATCGGGTACGGTGAATCTTGCCTGAGCTGACGTTGAAACAGCCGCTTGGCGAAGCATCAGCTCCCTTGGACCCACAGCATGGACACCCTCGTTAGCCTCGACCAGCTTTGCATCAACACGATTCGCTTCTTAGCCGTCGACGCCGTAGAAAAAGCGAACTCAGGGCATCCCGGCCTTCCCCTCGGGGCCTCGCCGATGGCTTTCACGTTGTGGGACCGATATCTAAAATTCAACCCCAAGGATCCTCACTGGTTCAATCGAGATCGATTCGTGCTCTCGGCAGGCCACGGATGCGCGATGCTCTATGCCCTGCTCCACCTCTACGGCTTTGGTCTTTCCATCGATGACCTCAAGCAGTTTCGTCAGTGGGGCAGTAAGACGCCTGGCCACCCCGAGTTCGGACACACTCCGGGAGTCGAAGCAACCACGGGTCCGCTGGGCCAAGGCGTCGGCATGTCGGTCGGAATGGCCATCGCCGAGAGATATCTCGCTTCCCTGTTCAATGCCCCAGGATTCGAAATCATCGACCACCGCGTTTTCGCGCTCGTTTCTGACGGGGATCTCATGGAAGGCGTGTCGTCCGAGGCCGCATCACTAGCGGGGCACCTCAAATTGAACAAGCTGACGTTTCTTTACGATGACAACCACATCACCATCGATGGGAACACCGACATCACATTTACAGAAGATGTGCACAAGCGATTCGAGGCGTATGGTTGGAACGTCTTGCGAGTTGCCGATGGCAATGATGTGGAGGCAATAGCAAAAGCACTCGATCAAGCGATAGGGCAGGAAGAGCAGCCGTCGCTCATTATTTGTCGAACCCATATCGGTTATGGCAGCCCGAAACAGGACTCGGCGAAAGTGCATGGTTCGCCTTTGGGCGCAGACGCGATGCGCGCCACAAAGGAGACGCTTGGGTGGCCTCAGGAACCCACATTTTACGTTCCAGATGAGGTCACACCTCACTTCGCGCGAGCGATACAAAGAGGAGCAGATTGGCAAGACGCTTGGACTCGAGCCCTATCGCGCTATGACGCCGAGCATCCCGCAAAGGGCGAGGAATTCAAACGTTTTTTGGAAGGCCGACTCCCAGAAAAGTGGGGGGAATCCATACCACGTTTCTCCTCGAGCGATGGCGCAATCGCTACGCGCGACGCCTCCCAAAAGATCATGAATGCAATAGCCGCCGCCATCCCGACATTTATTGGCGGTTCAGCTGACCTTGCAGAATCCAATAAGACCGAATTGATCGCGATGGGCAGCGTAGAGCCACCGACGTATTCTGGCCGCAATATCCATTTTGGAATTCGCGAGCATGCGATGGGAGCCAGTGTGAACGGCTTAGCGCTCAATGGACTCGTTCCATTTGGATCGACGTTCTTAATTTTCAGCGACTATATGAAGCCATCGATTCGCCTCTCCGCGCTCATGCAATGCCACAGCATCTGGGTGTTCACCCATGACAGCATCTTCGTCGGAGAGGATGGTCCGACGCATGAACCGATCGAGCAAACGATGGCGCTACGGGCGATTCCCGGGCTTGACGTTTTTCGACCGGCAGACGCGAACGAATCGGCCGAGGCGTGGCGATTCGCGATTCAGTCGAAACTTCCTACGGCGCTACTCTTCACAAGACAAAAACTGCCCATCCTCGACATCGACCGCTATCCCGTGCTCGACGGAGTTAGTAAGGGCGCCTATGTGCTGGCGGAGCCTCTGTCTTCACCATGCGATCTGATATTGATCGCAACTGGTTCCGAGGTTCATCTTGCGTTGGCTGCCCAGATCGCGCTTATGGACTTGGGGATTCGAACCAGGGTCGTCTCAATGCCCTGCTGGGAGCTATTCGAACGCCAGACGGAAGCGTACAAGGAATCGGTACTACCGACCGATACCCCCCGCCTCTCCATCGAGGCCGGAACAACTCTTGGATGGCAGCGGTGGGCCGACGCTTGCATCGGAATCGACCGCTTTGGCGCTTCGGCGCCTGGGGAGATCGTTTACGATGAATTGGGCTTTAACGTGGCGGATGTCGTTGCCAAGGCACAGGAGTTATTGACCCAAAAGCAATCCTCATGATAAACGGTAAGGATCTCCCACCTAGCGTAATCGTTATATTCGGCGCCAGTGGCGACTTGACGAAACGCAAACTGATGCCTGCGCTCTATAACCTTTTCCTCGATAAGCGTTTGCCAGATCAGTTCTGCATTATCGGCATGGACCGTAAGTCTGAGACGCTTCGAGATTTCCTCAATGATGCCCGATCCGGTATTGACGAGTTCTCTCGACAAGGCAAGAGCGCTGACGACCAGTGGAATGAATTTGCCAAACATATCGTGCACGATACGGCAGATTTCTCCGACGCGGCGGAATTCAAAAAGCTGGCTGAAACCTTGGAGGATCTTGACAAGAAGTGGGGAGCTCGAGCGGCCCATATCTTCTATTTGGCGATACCTCCCTCAGGAATTGAATTGGTCGTCTCCCAACTTGGTAACGCCAAACTGACCCATGATCAACAAATATCGCGGATCGTGATTGAAAAGCCCTTTGGGCATGATCTTCAGTCCGCAGAGTCGTTGAATGAGTCCCTAATGAAGTGGGTTCAGGAGAAACAAGTTTTTCGGATCGACCACTATCTTGGAAAGGAAACAGTTCAGAATCTGCTCGCATTTCGATTTGCCAATGCACTGTTCGAGCCGCTGTGGGACCGCAAGTATATCGATCATGTTCAAATTACGGTAGCGGAGCAAGTTGGCGTTGAAATGCGAGGCAATTACTATGAACAGGCTGGAGCGTTGCGCGACATGATTCAAAACCATATGTTGCAGCTTCTCTGTATCATTGCCATGGAGCCACCAATATCATTTGATGCGGACGAGGTCCGTAACAAGAAGGTTGAAGTTCTTAAAGCGATTCGGCCCATTCTGCACGATGATGTATACAAGTTCGCGGTGAGAGGGCAATATGGCGCCGGATGGCTGGAAGGCGAGAAGGTCGCGGCGTATCGGTCTGAGCCGAACGTGTCGCCAACATCTTCCGTCGAAACGTTTGCAGCTCTTAAATTACTGGTCGACAATTGGCGATGGCAAGATGTGCCGTTTTACCTTCGAACCGGCAAACGCCTCGGGGCGCGCGTCTCGGAAGTCAATATCGTCTTCAAACCAGTCCCCCATCAGGCATTTCCGACGAGCGCTTCCGATCACTGGCAACCCAATAGCCTCAATATCAACATCCAGCCTTGTGAGGGCATTGTCCTCGAGTTCCAGGCCAAACAGCCCGGAGCGTCGATGCGGTTGCAGACTGTCGGGATGGAGTTCACCTATGAGGAGGCGTTCAAATCTGAGCCACCCGAGGCTTACGAGACGCTCTTGCGAGACGTCATGATTGGGGACTCCACACTCTTTATGCGGTCCGATCAGGAAAGATGCGCCTGGTCCATTGTTCAACCCATCATCGACATTTGGACAACCGTTCCTTCCAACGAATTTCCCAATTATGCGCCGGGAACCTGGGGCCCAGAAGCTGCGGAGACGTTGATCGCCCGAGACGGTCGAAGCTGGTCGACCAGCCAATACCACCAGCCCTGCTGACGGATGCCGCCGGGCGAGCCCCATCGGGTAGGCTGAATCTTCCGATATGAGTTCAATTGCTGTTGAAGGAGTGCGCCTTAAGAGCCTATGGGATTCTCAGAAGGCCGAGGGGTTAGATCCCGTCGAGAGGCTCGTCTACCGTTCGAATCTCCTTGGATCCGATCCCAGGATTACGAATTTTGGAGGCGGTAACACGAGTTCGAAGATTTCGATGTGCGACCCGCTCACCGGAGATCCCGTTCAAATCCTTTGGGTGAAAGGCTCCGGAGGCGACCTGGGCACGATCAAACGTGCCGGTTTCGCCAGCCTCTATCTCGATCGGGTCCTGTCGCTAGAAGCATTGAAGTCAGAGAAGCAGATGCAGGAAGACGACGTCATCTCGCTTTACGCTCACTGTACTTTTGGGCTCAATCCGACGGCGTGCAGCATCGATACGCCCTTGCATGCATTCGTTCCCCGGGCGCATGTGGACCATATGCATCCAGATGCAGTTATCGCGATTGCCGCCTCCGAAGACGCAGAAACACTGACTCAAGAGGCTTTTGGAGGCGATGTGGGGTTCTTACCGTGGAAGCGCCCAGGATTCGACCTCGCCCTGCAATTGCGAAATCTCTGCAAGGCGAATCCCAATTTGAAAGGCGCCGTCATGGGAAAGCATGGCCTCATCAATTGGGCGGATGATGATCGAGAATGCTGCGAGCTAACGCTCGATCTCATCAATCGCGCCCAGTCCTTTATCGATTCGAGAAAGACAACCTATCATCCCTTCGGAGATATCGTCGCCGTCGATAAGACCCTCAATTGGACCGAGTTTCTACCCGAATTGCGAGGAAGCGTCGCCTATGCGGGCCAGCGTCTCATCGCGCAAATCGATGAATCTGACGAGGTAATCGAGTACTTATCAGGCTCGAAGATGCATGCTCTTTCATCCTTGGGCACAAGCTGCCCCGATCACTTCCTCAGAACGAAAATTTGGCCAGCGATTCTCGATGATGTATCCTCGGAAGGAATCCATCGGTCATTGGAGTCTTTCAGAGAAAACTATTCCGCTTATTACGACCGTTGCAAGCGCCCAACATCTCCTGCGATTCGAAACCCGAATCCGAGCGTGATTTTGGTGCGAGGTCTCGGAATGGTCTCGTTTGGAAAGACCAAGCAGGAAGCGGCCGTTACGGGCGAATTTTACCGACGAGCCATCGAAGTGATGCGAGGGGCCGAGACCATCAGCAAATACTCCGCGCTGCCCGAGCAAGAAGCTTTCGATATCGAATACTGGCTCCTCGAAGAAGCCAAACTTCAACGAATGCCCCCGGAGAAAGAATTTAGTCGTCAAATCGCCGTCGTCACTGGGGGTGCGCAGGGCATCGGAAAGGCAACTGCGAAACGGCTCGCCCAACACGGAGCTTGTGTGGTACTGCTGGACATCAATGCCGAGAAATTGATCGACGCAGAGCGAGAAATTGCCGAAGTCGCGGGCAGCCCTCTGAATGTCATGGGAGTTCGCTGCGATGTAACCGATGAACGAAGTCTCGGCGAAGCATTCGATCAGACGATTCTTCGATTCGGGGGGCTCGACATTTGTATCGTCTCCGCGGGCAACGCTAGACGAGGCACCGTCGCAGACACAACTGATGAAGACTACGCTTTTCAAAGCGATTTGCTCATGAAGGCCTACTTCGCCACCATGCGCGCCGCGGCCAAGATCATGATTCGCCAGGGAACGGGCGGCTCGATTGTGGTCGTAGCCTCCAAAAATGGGGTTGCTGTAGGCTCGAACGCGGCAGTGTATTCCGCTGCGAAAGCATTTGAGCTTCATCTCATGCGCACGACCGCGAGCGACCTAGCGAAGTATGGAATTCGCAGCAATGCAGTCAACCCGGACGCTGTGCTGCAGGGCTCAGGCATTTGGGATGACAAATGGCGCACCCAAACGGCCGCCAATTTGGGGATCGAACCGGATCAGCTGGAGGAGTACTACAGAAAGCGCTCGATGCTTGGCGTGACCGTTTCGACCGACGATGTCGCCGGGGCCATCTGCTGGCTCGCCAGCGAAAAGAGAAGCAGCCGCACAACTGGATGCACCATTCCGGTGGATGGGGGAATCCGTGAGGGATTCCTTCGGTAACTTAGCCGTCGCAATTGATCTCGGCGCCTCCTCCCTCCGCTACGCGTTGGGAGAGCTCACACCTGAACGAATAGAGTTCCGAGTGATTGAGCAGGTCCCCAACGAACCACGAATGCACAACGGCCGATTGGTCTGGGACTTCGATTCCATACTGGCGTTTTGTCGAAGGGCTGCGAGCTTCGCTTATGCACAATCGGAGACATGCACGATCGGAATCGACTCTTGGGGTGTCGATCACGGCTTCCTCGATGAGCAAGGTTCACTCATTCAGCCAGTCGTATGCTATCGCGACGCATCCCACGTACAATGGTTTGACAGCTTGGCCGAGCATCGTGATAGGCTGTTCCAACTAACCGGAATTCAGCATCAACCATTTAATACCATTTATCAATTAGCGGCTCGGTCGGCTGAGGATCCCACACTAATGTCACGAACGGCAAAAGTGCTGCTCTTGCCAGATCTCCTCGATTTCTTCTTGACAGGAATCGCTGAATGGGAACTCACAGAATGCTCGACAACGCAGCTTATGGGCATCGACGGAAGCTGGTCGAAGGAAGCGTTTGACCTAATTGGATGGCCAACCTTTCCAGAACAGCCGAAGAAACCGGGACACATTATTGGACGCGATCGAACTGGGTGCCAAGTCGTCAGCGTCGGCAGTCATGATACTGCGTCCGGTGTTTGTGGTCTCGGCGCCCTCGCTCCGGAACAGGCATTCTTGAACATTGGCACATGGATGCTATTCGGCTGCGTGCTGGAATCACCGGTGGTTTCGACGGAGGCAGAGGCGGCCAACTTCACGAATGAAAGGGCTGTGGATGGGAGAATTCGATTTCTAAGCAACATCCCGGGATTCTATGTCGTCAATCGACTGCATTCCGAGCTGAAGCTTTCTGAGACAGTCCCTGATTGGCTTTCAAGCGCCTCACCGGACTTTCTCGGTACGGTCGACTTGTTCGATTCCGCCTTATTCAATCCTTCGTCGATGCTCGAATGCGTGAAAGAGCGATGGACGATGCCAGCCGAAAACGAGCGAGAGTGTGCCGCACTGGCGCTCAACAGTCTCTCGAGCGCGGTCAGGAAACAACTTTCCCGCCTTGAATCCATTACCGGAAATACCATCCATTCGATCCGGGCATCGGGTGGCGGTTCCGGTAGTGCAGCATTTTGCCAAGCGCTTGCAAATCAACTGAGATTGCCTATCGTAGCCGGTCCGCAAGAGGCAACATTGCTTGGGAATCTATCGATGCAGTTCCTCGCCACGGGGGCGCTAAACGGCATGGAAGAGCTCTCGACAATCGTTGATCAGAGTTGTGCACGCCACACTTACTTTCCCGCAGGTGCAAGTTGAGAGTCTCGCTCATGTTGACTTGCCTTTGCGACGCCTATTACGGTGAGGTCGGCATCGCAACGACGAAGGTCTTGGAGTTTTTTGGATGCAAAGTCGTTTTCGATGAACGGCAGACATGCTGCGGCCAGCCTCCCTTCAATGCCGGAGACTGGGAAGCATCGAAGAAAATTGCCCAGCACTGGTTAAGTGTTTTCGGCGAAAGTGATTCTCCAATTGTGACCCCAAGCGCCTCATGCGCTGCGATGATCCGACACGGCTACTCTAGGATGATGCCAGGCATTTCGGTGCCTGATGTCTATGAGCTTTCTGAATTCCTCGTCGATCGGCTGGGAGTCTCACATTGGCCAGCGCAAGCCTCCAGCTCATCGAAGAAACTGGTCGCGATTCATCGTGCGTGTCACGGAAGAACCCTTGGTTTGAAGGACCAGCAGCTGCGACTGCTAAACCTTGTACCAGGCCTCGAAACCGTAGAGGTTCGCGACTCTGAGCAATGTTGTGGATTCGGGGGGGCGTTCTCGATCACCCACGGATCGATCAGTGCCGGAATCGGCAGAGAAAAACTATCCGCGATTCTCGAGACTGGTGCAACGACATTCGTATCTGGCGACATGGGCTGCGTTATGCATCTCTCTGCGCTCGCAAAAATGGAAGGAATCGAACTCGAAGGGAAACACTTCGTTCAGCTTCTTGCCGAGGCGATCAAATGAATGACTCACGAACGGAGTCCTACGCAAAGAACCTTCAACCAGAAGTAAAGAACTCTGTGCGCTCTGCGTCTCGAAAGTTCACGCAACTGCGGGTTGACGGCCTCGCGGCGCTCTTCAGCAATCCGCTTGAGGCTCGAACACAAGCCGCGGCGGTCAAGTCATATGTGATCGACCACCTCCACGACCTACTCATCCAGTTCGAAGCCGCATGCATGGAGAGTGGAATGATCGTCCACTGGGCCAAAGATGCAGCGAGTGCGAGAGACCAAATCGTTGAGATCTGCAAGAAGCGCGCAACAAACGGAGCAACAATCGTCAAAGCGAAGTCCATGGCGACCGAAGAGATCGATCTCAACCACTGTCTGCAGGCAGCTGGTTACGACGTTGTTGAAACCGACCTTGGCGAATTCGTTGTTCAACTGGACGGTGATACTCCCAGCCATATCGTGGCGCCTATCATTCATCGAAGCGCGGCGCACGTTTCGAATACGTTTCATCGGTACGGGATCGGTCCAAAAACAGAAGATCCAAGAGTCCTCACACAACAAGCAAAGAAGTACCTTCGGTCGAAGTTCAAAAAGGCTCAAGTAGGCATCAGTGGCGTTAACTTTGGCATCGCGGAGACCGGACGACTCGTACTGATCGAGAATGAAGGTAACAATCGCCTCTCCACGACGGCTCCAGACACCCACATCGCAGTCATGGGCATCGAGAAACTTCTCCCGCAGGAAGGCGACCTTCCCCTATTTCTCAAGCTGCTTTGTGGCTCTGCAACGGGGCAACGCCTTTCGACGATTGTCCACTTGATATCGGGCCCTCGGCAGCTCGGACAGCCCGATGGTCCAACCGAAGTGCACGTGGTCTTAATCGATAACGGACGCTCAAGTATTGCCAATTCTCGATTTCGCGAAATCCTCAGATGCATCCGTTGTGGAGCGTGCTTGAACATCTGCCCGGTCTACCGAGAGTCTTCAGGGCATGCCTACGGCCACGTATACTCGGGACCTATTGGCGCAATCTTGGCGCCGCTTCTTTCTGGGATAGCTCCGTTCGGCGACCTGGCCAAGGCTTCGACACTCTGCGGTGCGTGTGAGGAAGCCTGTCCAGTTCGCATTCCGATTCCAGACATGTTGCTCGAGATGCGACATCTTGCACGAACGGAGGGTGTCATAAAGTCCGAAGTACCGTGGCGGGAATTCGCATGGGGGGCCAGTCATCCGACATTTTGGCGTGCTGGACTTCAAATCCTGCCGATGGTTGACGACG
>JAYROD010000109.1:0-7593 GCA_041911835.1 Fimbriimonadaceae bacterium
CGCTCACCGCTGCGGTCGTGAGCGCTGGAATCGAGGTGCCCAGCGCCACCCCCAAGGCGACCAGCGCGATGGCCAAGCCCACCGGACTATTGAGCGCGTTCCCCAACGCCAACGAGGCCGAGCTGATCACCGTGAGAATCAAGCCGGACGAAATCACAAGCTTTGCGCCGTAGCGATCGTAGAGCCTTCCAGAGATCACCGAAAGGAACCCAAAGCCGACCATGAGCGGGACGACCGTCATCCCAGATTCCACCGGCGGGTACCCGAGGAATTTCTCTGCGAACTGCGGCACGTAGAGCAACGTCAGCCCCCACGGCGCGGCGGTCGTCGCCATTGCGACGCAGCTTGCCATCAGTCCGGCATTCTTGAAGACTTCGGTGGGGACGAGCGCGTCTTGGCGTTTGGCCTCGAAGATTGGAAACAGAACCAGCGCCACTAGCGCGACGGCGATCAAGGCGAGGGTCTTCGTGGAACCCCACCCCCACGAAGCGGCGAAATCGAGCGCGAGCATGAGCGCGATCAGGCCGATAGAGAGGAGAACCATGCCGCCAAAATCGTTGCGCTCCGGCGCATCTCCGGACTTCTGCTCTGCGACCACCTTAACCGAGATCGCAAAAGCCAAGAGGGCGAGCGGAACGTTGAGCAGCAGCGTCCACCGCCAGCTCGCGTATTGCGTGAGAGCTCCTCCGACGAGGGGCCCAATGGCGTTCCCGATCGAAGCGGCGCCCATCAGGACGCCAACCGCGGTGCCTCGCTTGCTTTCGTCGACGGCCCCGGTCATGAGGCCGATAATTGAGGGCCAAAGGAGTCCGGCCCCCAAACCCTGACCCGCTCGAGCGGCGATCACCATCCAGGGATCGACGGAGATGCCGCCGATCAAGGAGGTCGCTCCAAAAACAAGCAGGCCGATGAAGAAAACCTTCCTCCTCCCGTAACTGTCAGCGAAACGACCGCCGGTCACGAGCATGATTGCGAAAGCAAGCATGTATGCGTTCACAACCCATTGGGCGACGCCGAGGTCGATGTCGAAATCCTTTTGGATGCCTGGAAGGGCGAGATTGATCGAGCTGATATCGATCGTGATCAAGAGAACGCCGATGCCGACAGCGATGAAGGTGAGAACTGTCCGCCCGTTCATGGTCCGAGTTTTACCCGTGACGCGCTATCGTTCCAGCCGCGCGCGCAAATAGGTGGCCCGCTCTCGATTTGCCGCCTTCGGGTCAGAAGTACCCCTGACCTCGAGTGCGGACAGCCAACTGTCGACTTCACGGTGAGATTTGGGATAGCCCGGCACCGTCGCGGAAGCCGCCCAACGGACCCACGCGAGCACCCGAAGCGCGTCGGCCAGAGAGATTTCTGACGATGTTACGGCGAATTCGACGGCGGCATCGGCCCTCGCCTGAAGCTTGGAGCGCTCCACCTCGCGTCTAGCCACTCGTTCTTCACGAAGCAGATAGTCGCAGGCGCCCTGGAATTCCGGCAGGTCGCCGCTCGTCGAACTGACCTGGAAGAATGCCCCAACCGCCCGACTGGATTCCCCGAACAGCCCGCGGGCAACCAGGCTTCGGGCGGCCAGCGCCCTCAAGACAGGGGTGAGATGCTTGGTTTGCGCCAAGCCTATGAGGTGGAACATGACCGAGAGGCGCCGGGCTCTCCCTGCGTTGTATGGGCTTGCCGTCAGATAGCCCCATTCGTCTGCATGCGCGAAATCGAGGCCTCGGCCCAACTCCGCTAAAACGAACTCCGCGCTCCGATGGGCGGTTAGGATGCTCCACCCCGCAGTGAGCGCCTGGACGCGAACATGGTCTTCTTCATTGACCATCACGCTGACCGATCGCCCCGCATCGAGCAGCAGCATCCTCCCCGTCTCTTTTCCTTGAAACTCGGGGGAGAGTAGGCGGCATCCGATGAGGTAATCGCGCTCCGCTTCCGTGAGGCGTTTGAAGGTCTCGAATTGAAGGCTTGTCCGCTTGGCCGCCTCGGTGACCTTGCGCTGGATCTGACGCAGTTCCTCGGGTCGGGCGTGATGAGGAAATCGAAATCCGCGCAGGTTTCGCGCGTAGCGCACTCGCGAGCTCATGACGACGTCGCCGTCGGGAGCGTCTTCGTTCAACCATGCGGGTGGCGGCATGGACCGAAGCACCATCTTCTTCCAAGATTCGGAGTCGGGCGTGATCGGCCGCATCGGAGGTTGAGTTTACTGTGGAGGCGTGAATCGCGCCGAGATCCTACCTGCTCAAATAAAGAACCCCCGCCATGAGAAGTGCGGAGGTTCCAATCGGGCGAGGTTTCCCGGCCACGTTATTGGCCCATCACATTTGCCTCGATTTTCGCTTTGTTGGCTGTTTGAACCGTGATCTTGTACTTTTTCAGCGCTGCCGCCGTTTCGAGCTGGATCGCCAGATCATCGGCGGCCCAATTCGGGCATTCCACTGTCGCGAAGAGAATGCCTCCGCGAAAGTCGGTGCGGACGGCGCCTTTCACGCCGGACAGGTCCTGGAGATCGTTGAGGAACCGCTGCGCTTCTCCAAGGCTATTCCATCCGCCGATCTCGATCTGCATCGGGATCGTTCGCGAGTTAGGGGAGAGACCGCGACCGCCAATCTGATTAGCCATCATCGCAATGAATCTCGGCGCCAAGATCTTGGAAGTGTTTTGCAGGGCGTTCTTTCCGGCCAGCGTCTCACTCAGATCCCTGCCGGGGCCCTGCTCGGCGTCCGCCGCGAGGATCTCGCCGGTGTCCATCCGGATGGCCCGAATCTCGACTCTCGCCCGACTGAATACCGACGCCAGTCCCGCGACCTGCTGGTTGTTCTGCTCGGCGATCGCTTCTCCCACAATGAGGATGTCGGCGCCGAACATGTTCTTCAGTTCCTGAAGCTTCGCAGGATCGCTTTGGCCGCGCAGCATGGCGAGGACCGTCCGATCATCTTCGAGCTGCTTCACGCGCTGATCGTCAACGACTTTCACACCTGCCATGAGCAACTGGCGGATCATCTCGGTTTCCGCCGCAGGATCTGGGACGTGCGGGTGCTGAAAAATCTGCTCCGGAATGACGACGATCACACTTAAGCCTTTGAGAGCGCTCAGGTCGCCTTGCACGTAAACAGGCGACTGCTGGGCAGCGGGCGACTGGCTGGCCTCTGGTTTCTCGACGGGAAGCGATGCGCATTTTCGTTCCGCATCCGGCCATTTGTCTGCGAGCTTCCATGCAATGTCCTTCATCGCCTTTCGTGTCGCTTTTCCGAGCATGCTTTCGGTCCATTCGGATTCGCTGAAGTCGATTCGTCCGAGGAATCGCCAGGGCTCGAAGTAGTCCATGCTGAAGCTGCCCTTACTCTCTTTGCCTTCGCCGCTCGCCGACGCGAGGATGACGCCAGTGCGGACATCGACGATCCGAACATCCGCCTTCACCCTGGCTTCGGTGTTGCCGATCGAAACATCCCCCAACCCGACGGCTCTCGAAAGGAACCCCAGGCTGCCTCCCGACTTCTTCACGCCGAATTCGGTGATGCTTCCTACGATCATCCATTCCGCTCCCAACTTTTGGCCCAACGGAGCCGCGTTGGACGCGTTGACGATCCCCATCATCCCCAATTCGCCTTCGCGCTCGAGGTTCTGGAGCTGCCCGCGCTCCAGCATGAGGGCGCCTGCGTCACTCAGTTCGGTCGTGAGCATAGCGGCCGCCGCTCCGCCCAGGCCAGGTGCGCTGTAGTTCTGGATGGCGGCTCGCGGATCGAAGCCTCCTACGGCTACGCGCCTCGTCGACGAGATGTGGGGTGGAGTTTTATCCTTCTGATCGGCGATTCCAGGCGCCGAGAGTGCGCAGAGCGCGGCGGCAACCGCCATCGCGCGGACGATTTGACGTTTTAGTTTGGGTCGGTTCAGCATTTTGTCCTCCATTAGGCTGCCCGTCGTGGGCATGAGGAAATAGTAGGAGGGGATTGGCACGTCGTCTGTGAGCAAGATCACATAGAGATGTGATTCACGTCACAACCGCGTCGTTCGCCGCCCGAGATCGGCTTACCGTCTGATTCCCTTGATCGTGCGATAGACGTAGGCGAGCACTTCGGCTACGGCCTGGAACATCTGTCGCGGAATGAAGTCGCCGACTTCGCACTGCTTGTAAAGGGCGCGCGCCAGCGGCGGATTTGGAACGATCGGCACGCGGTGCTTCGCAGCCACTTCCCTGATCTTGAGGGCAATGTAGTCTTGACCTTTGGCGACGACGATAGGAGCTGCATCTTTCGATCGGTCGTAACTGATAGCGACCGCGAAATGCGTGGGGTTTGTGATGACGGCGTCCGCAGTCTTTACGCGATCCATCATGCGCCCTTTCGAAAGCTTTCGGCGTCGCTGCGCTTGGGCCATTTTGAGCTCGGGAGAGCCTTCCTGCTCTTTGAATTCTCGTTTGAGCTCGTCCTTCGTCATCATGAGCTGCTTATTCGTTTGTTTGCGCTGAAAGAGATAATCGAGCGCGGCGAGTATGAGCCAAGTAATCGCCACTCTAATGAGAATCGTTTCGAGCACACTCCCGACCGCGCTCATGGCGGCGGCGGGCTTCATCCAGGCGAGTCCGATCAACTGATTCCAGTTGCTGGAAACCGCGGAATACGCGATGTAGGCGAAGAGCAGCGCTTTGAGGGCAGCCTTCAGGGCATCGACCGCTGCACGGGAAGAGAACAGCCGCTTCATGCCTTCGAGGGGGTTAATTTTTTGGAGACTCGGGGTCAGCGCCTGTCCGCTCATCACGAACCCAACCTGAGCAAAATTCGCAGCGAGACCAACCGCGAGCGCCGTGAGAATCAGCGGAAGCACCGAGACGACGGCCGGCTGCAGCAATCCCCATGTGTAGCGGCTCATCGACCCGGTCGAAAGGTCTGTCGGGAGGCTCAACAAGCCCTGGCGCATCCCACCCATCAGCCCCTGCCCGAATGCGACGAGCGTGGATGGAAGCACGAGCGCCAGCGCGGTGACGACAAGAGCATTCGTGAGATCGACGCTGCGGGCTACGGTGCCCTTCTTTCGTGCCTCTGTGCGGCGTCGCGGTGTGGCTTCCTCAGTTCGCTCCTGTCCAGTGTCCGCCACGGTTTAGCCTCCCTTGATGCTGAGCAGATGCATCAGAGTATCAAAGGTTTGCTCGACGCCGTTTTGGACGGTCACAACCATCAGCGGAAGTGCAAGCGACAGAGCGACCACGCCGACCAATATCTTGGCGGGCATAGAAACGAGGTAGGCCTGCATCTGCGGCACCGCTTTGTTGACGATTCCAGCCGCGACATCGACAACGATACAAACCGCTGCTACTGGCGCCGCCATTTGGAGTGCCAGAAGGCACAGGTCGCCGACAAACGCTACGAACCCATCCTTAAACGCAGGAAGTGCGGACATCCCTACGCCTTGGCCCATACGATAACTCTCAACAAATGCTTGAAACATCATGTGGTGCCCGTTCATCATGAGCAGCAGCACGATCGCGAGCATGTACTTGAAGTTCGCAAAAAGAGAGGAGGGCGTCCCGCTCACTGGATTGAAGATCTGCGCCATGCCGAAGCCAATTTCGATGTCGAGGAATGCGCCTGCCATCTGCGCCGCTAACATGAGGAATTGCAGCGAGACGCCGATGAGAAGCCCAGTCAGAGCTTCATGGGCGACACCCAGGACTATCGGCCCAAGCGCTGTCGGCATCTGGCCGATGTAGGGCTGTACGACGGGAGTCAGCGCGAGCGAGACCACCATTGCAATTGCTGAACGGATCGTAACCGGAACATGATTGCCGAACAGGGGAGACGAAAAAAGCATTGCTCCACAACGAACCAATGTCAGCAAGAACGCATAGAGAAATGCCGTATCAAGGCTCACTGGCCAAGCCTCGCCGCATGCTCAAAACAAAGATGCATATACGCGACAAGAGTCGTCAGCATCCAGTTTCCGAACAGAACCATAACGACCGCTGCTCCCACAACCTTGGGAACGAACGTGAGCGTCATTTCCTGCACCTGAGTGACCGCTTGAAACACGCTGACCAGCAAACCGATGAACAGGATGACCGCGAGCAGCGGGAGGGAGACCATGATCCCCACTGTGAGGCCTTCCCGAGCAACATCGAGGACGACAGTCTGCTCCATTTCAGAAGTACCCCGACATAATGGCTTGGACGATCATCGACCAGCCATCCGCAAGCACGAATACAAGGATTTTGGCAGGCAAGGAGATCGTTGTGGGGGGCAGCATCATCATGCCCATGCTCATCAGCGCGCTGGCCACCACGAGGTCGATAATGAGGAAGGGCACGAAGATATAAAAACCGACGATGAATGCCGTCTTGAGCTCGCTAATAATGAATGCGGGGATCAAGGAAAGCATAGAGATGTCATCGCGATTGTTTGGCTTCTCTCCTCGCAAGTTAACGAATAGCGCCAAGTCCTTTTTATATGTATTCTTGAGCATGAATGCTCGCATCGAGACTTGTGCGCGCTGCATGGCGATTTCTGCAGAGATTTGCTTTTTCAAATAGGGCTGCAGCGCTTGATCATTGATCTGTGTGTAGGTCGGCGCCATCACGTAAAAGGTGAGAAACAGACTTAATCCGACGATGACTTGATTGGGTGGGATGTTTTGCGCCCCGAGACCCGTCCGAACAAAACCCAAGATGATCACAATCCGCGTGAAAGCGGTCGTAAGCATGAGGATGGCAGGTGCGAGGCTGAGGATGGTCAGCATCGCCAGGATTTGGAGTGTCGAGCTTACTTCCTGTGGGCCCTTGGCCGGGTCGATGCCGATGTTTACCTTGGGCAGTGGAATCTGCTGAGGCATCGCCACGGCGGCGATGAGCAACAGCAAAAGTACCGGGGCGAGGCGCAGTATCCAGGCTCGAGCCAAGGGATGAATCCTCATGATCAGCCTGCGAGCCGTTCGAGCCTTTCGAGCGCCGCTTTGACGTCCGCAGGTTCGAATTTAGGCTCAGAATCGTTAGTGTCGACCGCATGGACGGCGGCTTTGAAAAGCTGGGGGGCCGGTTTGGCCTTGGCCTCGTCGAGCACCTCGAAGAATGCAGGCGGGTCTTGAATAGCGTTGGCCGGCTCGGTCAGATCGGCGAGACAGCTCACCCCTTGTTGTCCAGCGCAAAGAAGCAACTGCTTATTGCGAGCGGAGACCACGTAAAGCATGCCGCCAGCAAAGCTCGCAGATTCTTCGATTTTTATCGACCCGCTCAATGTAGGATTGAGCTTCTTGCTGAATTTCGCCAGCATCTTGGGAAGCAGCCATTTGAGCAAGAAAAGCACTGCCGCCATCGCGACGATCAGCTGCACGAGCTGCATGACCCCGACGCCCGGCGAACTGGGCGCGGTGGTGGAGGGGAGCACGATATCCTTCTTTGCGGATTCCAGCGCCCCCTGCGCCTGCAGTCCCGCAGCAGCCAGTACCGCGCTCAGTGCCGCCCATGTCCGCATCTTACGCGACCTCGTTCAGCTTCTGAAGCCGCTCCTGAGGATTTAGAATTTCAGTGATCCGCACGCCGAAGTTGTCCTCGATGACGACCACTTCGCCGCGAGCCACAAGTCGTCCGTTGACGAGCACGTCGACCGGTTC
>JAYROD010000110.1:0-2012 GCA_041911835.1 Fimbriimonadaceae bacterium
AGCAAGTCCCAATTTGCGGGAAGCACCCGGGGAGAGGGCTCCCAATGGGCTTCGAGAAATTCCCGATCGTACTTCTCATGGTAGAACGGTTCATTCGGATGCTTATCGCTTATGTATCCTGCCCATCTTGGCAAGGTTTCTAGGCAATAGTCGCAAAAACAATACTGATCGGGTGCGGCGTCTCCCGGATAGCGAATGTAATCGTGATGAATCGTCTCTACGCCGTACATTTCGGCAAATTCCTCATAGCAGGGCACGAGCCATTGGTCCGCATATCCTGGGCGTCGCGCAGGGCACATCCAGATCGATCCATAGGGCTGTCCTCGCAATTCCATGGCGGCAGTGGGCCGGCCTTTCCAATCGGTCGCCGCCCATTCCGGGTGGGATTTGAACGCTTGTCCGTTCACTCCTTCGTAATAGTCGATGAACCATGCATGGAGGCGCATGCCACGCTTTGCGAGTGCCTCGAGCATAGCGGCGGGAAGATCGAAATCCCGATATCCAGGCGCGACCGCTTCCGGGAATCGTTTGCTCGGCCAGAACAGTAGCCCATGCCCGGCTTTCAGATTGGGAAGCACATCGGTGAATCCGTGGCGATGAAGATTCTCAGCCCAGGCATCGACTTCGGCTTGGGTTCTCCCTGCTTCCGACGGGCCCGTCCATACGCCTCTTACTTTGAGCGACATGGGCCAGGTTGTACCCGGCAATGAGAGCGCTAGGCCGCACTACGACGGACGGTCTTGCGGACGACCATCTGCGAGTCGGCGTCCGCCATGGCAATCTCGAGTCCCAGTGACGGATCCCGCTGTGAGCAGCCGATCGAAGCGAGAATCCCGGAGGCCGTCAGTCCGGATGCGATCCTGTCGACGACTGAGATCATTTGAGGCGCTGAGCACTCGACGAGAAGCACCGCGAACTGGTCCCCGCCGATGCGCGCAACGATATCGCGGTCCCTGCAACTCTCACGAAGACAGTTGGCCGCGCTTCGGAGCGCCGCATCGCCTGCAGATCTCCCGTTCTTTAGGTTGAAATCCTTGAGGCCGTCCAGATTAATAGAGATCACGGCGGCTACGCTGCCATACCGGCGGCAGCGGGCTTCTTCCGCTTCGAAGAGGTTCGCCCAACCGGTCGAATTGATGAGACCGGTCAATTGGTCTGCGGGTGCGATATCGCGCTCCTTGGATCGAAGCTGATTCAATGCTTTCAGTTCACCTTCGACCAATTTGCCAAGCATTGCCGCGAACAATTCCACCATCTTAAGGTCGTGCAGGATGGAATCGGGCTGCGGCTCCGTGTCGAACGCGCAAAGGGTCCCGAACAGCTCGCCGTTCGACAAGGTGATCGGGACGCCGATGTATGCTTCGATCGGCTTCAGAAGTTCGAGTTTGGCCTTGGCGTATGCCGGAATCTCCCGCGAGCGGGGCGCGATTCGCGGTCCCTCCTCTTGGACCATGTGAATGCAATACGAATCACCCCAGTGAAAGACCATGCCTGGAAGCACATCGAAATCAAAGTCCCGCGCTTGGAGCACGATCCAGTCATCTCCCCGCACACGGGTGACCATCCACAGCCCGAACCCCAGCCGTTGATTCAAGAATGCCAGCACGTCGCGCGCCGTCATCTCGAAATCGGTGGGTGATCGCATGTCGGCCACCAGTGGTCCTTGGCGCCGTTCTTCGCCTCCAAATGTCATGTTCAATTCCAGCCAGGATTAATTTGCCTGGTTTGGGAAGGAATCTCATTCGGAAGAATTGCGGGGGAATTTTTGTCTTATTTGCCGGAAGCGATCACCTGGTCGAGCCATGCACCAACTTTATCTGCCCATAGCCGTCCATGAGCCTTGAGGCCAGCCGGGCTGAAATGGATGCCATTTCCCCCGGCGTCGCGGTTGGGGCCGCCGAGCATGTCCGTATCCGGCCCCTCGAGCGCCACTCCGCCGTTCCAGAGGGCGCGCTGGGCGTTCCGAGTGGAGCGGAACAGCGGTTCTTTCGGATTGTGATAAGAGACTTGTG
>JAYROD010000111.1:0-3691 GCA_041911835.1 Fimbriimonadaceae bacterium
ATGAATTCGCCGCGAGGGATGGGTTTTTCAAACCGGCAAGTGGTGACACCTGGGACGATCGGCATACTCGTCCTCGTCGTCGCTGGATTCCTCGTTTCCTTCTTGACGAACGGGCAGGCGCTCGCTGGACAGCTTGGGTTCGAGCCGTCCCTCGCCTTGCAGCGAATTTGGACGTTCGTAACCTATCCATACTCTTATCCGCCTGGCGCCTTTGTCTCCGTACTCTTCATCTGTCTGTGGTTGTTCAGCATGGGAGGCATGGTGGAACGTGAGCTCGGCACCCCCAAGTACATTGCGTTCTGGGTAGTCATGACGGCACTTGGCGGGTTGATGTTCTGGGTCGGCTGGCGCATCACCGGGATCCAAAGCGCACTGTTCGGTGCGTTCATGCCGACTGCAGCGGTGACGGTCGCTTGGGGGACTCGAAATCCGGAAGCGACGGTCATGGTGATGTTCGTGCTTCCCTTGAAGGGCAAGTGGATCGCATGGATCGCTGCCGCGCTTGTGTTTTTCGGCACCTCGGCGCAACTGGCGCTCTTCGCGGCATCTCCACTGCTCTTGGCGTATTTCTTCGCGGCCGAGAAGATCCCAGGGATACCCTTCACCGTCCGCGCTGGTGGCAGCCGAGCGAGTGCTCGGGAGCGGAGAGAGCAGCAGCGCAAGTTCACCGACTTTCGAGAAAAGATTCGAGAGCGGGAGCAAGAGCGCGCCGAACGTGAGCGTCTTAGGAAACTGTTCGAAAGCAGCTTGGACGACGACAATCGAGCCGAGTGAGGCTGAGGAGCAAACAACGATGCAACTGGGAATGGTCGGACTGGGCCGGATGGGCGCCAACATGTGTCTCCGGCTCATGCGGGCGGGGCACGCCTGTGTTGGATACGACCTATTTCCGGACGCGGTCGACCGACTCGTCCAACAAGGAGCGCAAGGCGCGAAGTCGCTCGAAGAGTTCGTCTCCATGCTCCAACCGCCAAGGGCTGTGTGGCTGATGATCCCGGCCGGATTCGTTGAACATCAAATCGATGCGCTTATCCCCCTGCTCGAGCCTGGAGATACCGTGATCGACGGTGGCAATTCGTTTTACCAAGATGACATCCTCCGCGCCAAGAAATTGCTGGCCAAGGGGCTGAACTTCGTGGACGTCGGCACGAGTGGAGGCGTCTGGGGTCTCGAACGCGGTTATTGCTTGATGATTGGTGGCGAACCCGCTCCGGTTGCCAGACTAAGCCCGATCTTCTCCGATCTGGCGCCTGGTCCCGGAGATGTCCCCCGAACCTCAGGGCGAACCGGCGAGCCGACCCCGGCCGAGAGCGGCTATCTCCATTGCGGGCCTTCGGGAGCAGGCCACTTCGTCAAGATGGTCCACAACGGCATCGAATATGGGCTGATGGCGGCCTACGCCGAAGGTCTCAATATCCTGAAGCATGCGGACGTCGGCGACAAGCCCGAGGCGACCGACGCCGAAACGACCCCGTTGCGCCATCCAGAGTACTACCGCTTCGATCTTCCGATCGCCGACATCGCCGAACTATGGCGGCGGGGAAGCGTGATCAAGTCGTGGCTGCTCGATCTGACGGCGGCAGCGCTTGCGGACGACCCGAGCCTCTCGAATTTTGAGGGCCGGGTCTCTGATTCCGGAGAAGGTCGGTGGACGCTGAATGCCGCCATCGACGAAGGAGTGCCGGCGCCCGTGTTGAGCGCGGCGCTGTTCGATCGATTCTCGTCGCGGGGTGATGCCATCTTCGCGGATAAGATCCTATCTGCGATGCGATTTCAGTTCGGCGGCCATCGTGAGGGGAAATCCTAAACCGCTGTCTGGCGAAATGCGGAAAAATGACGCGGATGGATGCGAATCTCGTTACGGATCGGCTTCCAGCGTGGAAAGCGCTTTCGGCTCACGCCGCCGCACTCGATGACCAAACGCTAAAAGGCCTTTTCGCGACCGATCCATCACGAGCGCCCGCGCTGCGGATCGACTCCGAGGGGATCTACTTCGATTACTCAAAACAGCGGATCACGTCGGAAACGATTCGATTGTTGCTGGATTTGGCTGATCAACGCGGCCTTCGCGCTCGGATCGACGCCATGTTCGGAGGGGCGAGGATCAATGTCACCGAGGATCGCTCGGTGCTTCACATCGCGCTTCGCGCGCCCGTCCGATCCGTTGTGGAAACCGATGGCCAAAACGTCGTGCCGTCCGTTCGAACGGTTTTGGCTCGGATGGCTGCTTTCTCTTCCCTGATTCGGTCGGGGGAGTGGAAGGGCCACACGGGCAAGCCGATCCGAGCG
Source organism: Fimbriimonadaceae bacterium (assembly GCA_041911835.1). GTDB lineage: Bacteria > Armatimonadota > Fimbriimonadia > Fimbriimonadales > Fimbriimonadaceae > JAYROD01. The sequence goes on from JAYROD010000111.1 coordinate 2,290, forward strand.
GTCGTTAACATTGGAATCGGGGGCTCCGATCTGGGTCCGGTCATGGCTTATGAGGCCCTCAAGCACTACGCGGATCCGCGCATACAATTCCGATTCGTCAGCAACGTCGACGCGACGGACTTTGTCGAAAAGACGCGCGACCTCAACCCGGAGGAGACCCTCTTTATCGTCGCCTCAAAAACCTTCACAACGCTGGAAACCATGACCAACGCACGGACAGCGCGCGCTTGGCTCCTCGGCAGCATGGACGCCGAGGAGGCCATCGCCAAGCACTTCGTTGCGGTCTCGACGAATGCCAATGCCGTATCGGAGTTCGGCATCGATCCGCGCAACATGTTCGAATTTTGGGACTGGGTGGGCGGCCGATATTCGATGGATTCAGCCATAGGCCTTTCCACCATGATCGCCATAGGTGCAGATCGTTTCGAAGAGATGCTATCCGGATTTCATCAAATCGACGAGCACTTCAAAGCGACGCCGTTCGAGCGCAATCTCCCGGTCATCATGGGGCTGATCTCGGTTTGGAACCGCAACTTCTTAGGGGCGTCGACCGTAGCTGTGCTCCCCTATGATCAATATCTGAGCCGGTTTCCGGCTTACCTGCAGCAGCTCACCATGGAGAGCAACGGAAAGTCGGTCGACCTAAGTGGACATACGGTCGGGTACAAAACGGGACCTATCTTCTGGGGTGAGCCCGGCACCAACGGCCAGCACAGCTTCTACCAACTGATCCACCAGGGCACCGAGCTCATACCGTGCGATTTCATCGGGTTTTGTCGCTCGCTCAATCCTCTCGGGGACCACCACGACCTGCTGATGGCCAATGTGTTCGCACAGGCCGAGGCGCTTGCTTTTGGCAAGGATGCTGCCCAAGTCAAGGCGGAAGGCGCTCCCGACTGGCTCGTGCCCTTCAAGGTATTCCAGGGAAATCGACCCTCGAGCACCCTCCTCATGGACCAACTGACACCCAAATCGCTCGGGAAGCTGATCGCCTTGTATGAACACAGCGTGTTCGTGCAAGGAGCTATTTGGAATATCGATTCTTTCGACCAATGGGGTGTCGAACTAGGGAAGGTCCTCGCTTCGCGGATCGTCCCCGAGCTTCAAGCGCCAGACGATCTGGCGCTAGCTCATGACACCTCGACGAACGAGCTGATCCGCCACTATCGACAGCATCGGAGGCAAGGTGCCTGAGATTCAAGTCTATCCAGATGGTGATCACTTGGCTCGAGGGGCTGCAGAACTGGTTGCGAGAACCGCTTCTCGGGCGGTCCGCGGCCACGGCCGTTTCGATTGGTGCCTCTCCGGCGGGTCAACTCCGCGTCGCTGCTATGAACTACTCGCGATGCCAGAGCGGAGCCAAATGATCGACTGGGCTCATGTGCACATCTTTTGGGGAGAC
>JAYROD010000112.1:0-2170 GCA_041911835.1 Fimbriimonadaceae bacterium
CCAGTCTTCCGGCGTGGTGAATCTGTTCGATCAAAGATGGGAGCGATTCGCCATGCGGTCGAGGGCGTTTCGTCCCGTCCAGCGCGACAATCTCCGAGCCGGTCGACAGGACCTCGCCGACCTCTTTCTTCGTGGCGGTGATATAGACGGAAGTGTCTTCATACCGCCGTTTGATGAGCCCGATCGTTGGTTTCTTCGTCTCTTCACGAATGGCCCGGATGTTCTTGACGCCCTGGCAGCGTATCAGTTCAACCCCGGCCTGCACACTGGCCATCGCCAAACGCGCAAGCGTCAAAGGGTCCTCGGTAGGAGAGTCCTCACTGGACTGCGCGCTCGCTACAATGGGGCTCCGGCGAAGAAGATCCGAGAGTTGCTCAAGAGTCATTCGAAGAGGGTCCCCTGGAATTCTCGCTCCGCCTCGCTGACTTCCTCGACGACGGGTTCCTTCACCTCTCCCGTCAGCTTTCGGGCAGCAGCCCAAGCCCGTGCAATATCCGCGACCAGCAGCGAATATCCGCCATCTCCACTGATGTTTTGCTGGCGCAGAATGTATGCGGGATGAAGCGTGGCAATGGCCGCTTTGGCGAGTTCACAGGGAAAGTACTTTCCCCTTTCCAGCGTGATCCGGAAATCCTTTTTGATCAGGTTTTTGGCGCTGGGAGCGCCGATGCATAAGATGACTTTCGGGCAGATGATCGCCAATTGGGGGATCAACCATTTTCTGCACGCCTCTGCTTCTTCAACGGTTGGAGCGCGATTGACGGGCTTTGCGGTTGACCAGTCGCACGCCCTGCACTTCACCGTGTTGCAGATGTACACGTCGCGGCGGCTAAGACCGTTGTCATGCAGCGCCTTGTCGAGGAGTTGTCCTGCCCGACCGACGAAGGGACGTCCGGTCTGATCCTCAGTGTCTCCTGGGCCTTCTCCTACGAGAACGAGCGGCGAATCGGGATTGCCTTCGCCGAAGACCACGTTCCGGCGGCGAGCCGAGAGGGGGCACGCTTCGCATTCGAGGGCCTGCCTGCGGAGCGCCATGAGCTCCGCAAAATGCTCCCCCGGAAAGGTGAACGCCGCAGCCTCATCGCTCATCGGCCCTGGGTCTCCTGGGCGGCTTCTTCCCGGTCGACCGCAGCCCGGAGCTTGTCATAGCTCTCCTCCAAGCTTTGCGGCAAGACGCGAACCTCTCCGATCGTGGTCATGAAATTGGTGTCTCCACTCCATCTCGGAACGATGTGCCAATGAATATGGGTAGGGACGCCAGCTCCTGCCGCTCGACCCAGATTGACCCCGATGTTGTAGCCGTCGGGCGCGTAAGCTTGTCCGATCCACCGCACGCAGGCGGCTACCAACTGGTTGATTTCGAGCAGCTCTTCGTCGGTGAGTTCATTCAGGTCCGCCGTATGCTTGAAGGGCGCGACCATCACATGGCCATTAGTGTAAGGGAATGCGTTCATGATCACGAACGCAGTCTTCCCTCGATATAGGATGCCGTTTTCGCGGTCGTTATCCTTCTTAGGGAGCTCGACGAGGAAGCATCCTGGTTCTTCTTTGGAGTCGATGTAGGTGAATCGCCAGGGTGCCCAGAGCCGCTCGGCCATGGAAATGTTATAGCATGGCGGAGCTAACTGCCCGTGACGTCGCTCGCAAGGATGAGCGCTTCAGCCACCTCTTTCATCGACTTGCGCAGATTCATCGATTGCTGCTGAATCTTTCGAAACGCGTCGGCCTCCGAGATCCCCAATGAACTCATAAGAAGACCCTTGGCCCGATCGATAATCTTGCGCGTTTCGAGTTTGTCCTTTAGCGACGAGACCTCATTCCCCAGCATCTGGTTCTGCTCGAACCGACTTCTTGCCACTTCGATCGAAGGCGGCAGATCACTCGGCTTGAAAGGCTTGACGAGGTATCCGAAGACTCCGGCGTCTTTTGCGCGTTCGACCAATTCCTGATCGCTATAGGCGGTCAAGAGAATAGCCGGCGAGATCGATTCGTTGGCGAGTATGGACGCCACTTCGATGCCGTCCATCGTGGGCATCTTGACGTCGAGCACAGACACATCGGGGCGATGCTCGCGAGCCAGCCTGATGGCATCTTCGCCGTCTCCCGCCTCGGCGACTACCTCATAGTCCAGGTTCTCGAGCATCTGCCTCAGGTCGAGCCTGATGATGGG
>JAYROD010000113.1:0-4034 GCA_041911835.1 Fimbriimonadaceae bacterium
CTTGATCACCGCGTCGCCTGTCTTACCTCGGACAACCGAAACATCGTACGATCCAACAGTCCCCACGCTCTTTCCAACAGCTTCCTCATCTTTGGAACAGCCCACTTTGGTCGTGAGTCCAAATCCGACAAGAAGCAGAATGAACCAGATGCACCCAAGTCCAGCACCTACTCCACACGCTGCTCCACCGCCGTTCGGTCGCACATACCTCGCCAAGATGATCGCAAGAACGATCGCAAGCAGGACCGAGAAGATCACAGCGGAATAGCCACTTCTAGTGGGGTCGTCAACATAGGGGCGCCCGCGTTGAAACAAGTCGTCGAAATCATCGCTTTTAAATGCCTTCACTGCGATCGGTTCTGATGGCATGGGCACAATCCAAGCGTAGTCTCCGGGTTGTGCCTCGAGCTTGGATTCCACCACCAGCGACTCCACCTGATCGATGAAGCTGACAACTGCGCGCTGAACAGGAATTGTTGGTTCGACCTCCGCTTGTCGCCCAAAGAACCCACCGTCCGCTCGTGCCATCGGACCGATGGCGGCGCACACAACAATGAGGGCCGCAGCAAGTGACCGCACCAGTCCGAACATGACAAGAGAATATTCGGTCCACTCCCCCGATTCCACCTACAAGCTTCGAAATTGCGTAGAATCACCATATGCGATGGTCCTCCATTTCTCTGTTGCTCTGCGTTTTTGCAGCACTCGGCTGCTCAGGCGGACAGCAGGCAGCTCAAAACGAGCCGAGCAAGCCGCCGGCGAAGGAAGAGGGCAAGGCGTTTAAGGTCGCGCTGCTCACTCCAGGACCCGTCAGCGATTCGGGATGGTGCGCATTGGCCAACAACGGCCTGATGGCGATCAAGGACCAGTTGGGGGCGGAAGTCAATCAGCAAGAAGCGCTTGGAACCCAGATCAAAGACGCCATGCGCAGCTACGCGCAGGAAGGCTACAACCTCGTGATCGGACACGGATTCGAATACAACGCCCCCGGCGTCGAAGTCGCCAAGGACTTCCCAAAAACCGTCTTCGTCAGCAGTTCTGGCGGCGAGACCGCCCCGAATGCCGGCGCCTTTCGGTTTTATCTCGAGCAAGGATTCTATCTTGCGGGCATGATGGCTGCGAGCATGAGCAAGTCCGGAACGCTCGCCATGATCGGCGGCCCGGATGTGCCGTCCATCCGATCGACTTTTGAGGCGTTCAAAGCTGGCGCCGAATCGATCAATTCCAAAATCAGGGTGATCCAAACCTTCACGGGCGATGGGGCTGACGTCGCCAAGGCCAAGCAGGCGACATTGGCCGTTATCGACCAGGGTGCGGATATGGTCATTCACCAAGCCAATGCCGCCGCCCAGGGTGTCTTTGAGGCCTGCAAAGAAAAGGGCATCTATGCGTTTGGAGCGAACTCCGATCAGAACAGCAACCCGAGTGGCGTCGTGATCGCTTCGGCGGTGATCGTCGCCGAACCGGCTTTCGTCAGCCTGGCCAAGTCCGTGAAGGACGGGACCTACAAGGGTTCGGTACAGCTCGTTGGGATGGATACGGGGGCGATCGACTTCATCGTCAATCCGGCGCTGCAGAACAAAGTTCCGATCGAGGTCATCCAGAAGCTGAATCAGAAGATGATTGAGATAAAAACCGGCAAGTTTCAGGTTCCGAAAGCTGAGTTCTAAATTTCGAGAACTTCGCGCTGGAGTTGATTAAGCTGCTGGATTCCCTTTTTTGCGAGCGCGAGCATCTTGCCCAACGTCTCCGCCGAGAACGGATCGGCTTCCGCCGTCCCCTGAATCTCGACGAATTTTCCGGATTCGGTCATGACGACGTTCATGTCGGTTTGGGCGGTGCTGTCCTCGTCGTAATTGAGGTCGAGCAACTCCTGGTTGCGCACGAGACCGACGCTGATCGCGGCGATCGGCTCCGACATCAAAATTTGCCGAATCATGCGCTGGCCGATCATCCACCGCATGGCGTCATAGGTCGCAACGTACGCGGCAGTGATGGCGGCGGTGCGGGTGCCTCCGTCCGCGCGCAAGGCGTCGCAATCCAAAGTGATCGTCCGCTCTCCCATGGCCTCCAAGTCGGTGACCGACCTCATCGCACGACCGATCAGCCGCTGGATCTCCATCGAACGGCCATTGGGGCCTTTGGTTCCGTCGCGCTGGTTGCGCTGCCGCCCCGAGCGAGGCAGCATCGCATATTCTGCCGTTAGCCAGCCTTTGCCCGAGTTCTTGAGAAATGGGGGAACGCGATCCTCGACAGTGGCCGTGACGAGCATGTGGGTGTCCCCCATGTGGATGAGGCAGGACCCTTCCGCGAACTTCGCAAAGCCCCTTTCGATTTTTACGGGACGGAGTTCATCCGGTTGGCGACCATCGATTCGCATGGGTTCGAGTGTACCAGCGGGCCTTATCCAAGCAGAGCCAATGCGCAGGCAGCAGCAGCCGTGTCGACTCGCAAGACCCTCGGTCCAAGCGTGATCGCCCGATCGCCAATCAACTCGACCTCTCTCGGGGACCATCCACCTTCAGGCCCGACGACGAGGACGACGGTGTCGCTCCTTGCGATCTTCCGTTGGACCCCTTCCACTTCGCTGAGCACGAGCGCGTCAGGCATCGCCCCCAGCGCCTCCTTCAGCGAGCCGCACGTCGACAGTTCCGGGAGATGTGTCCGAAACGCCACTTCAGCCGCCTCTCGGGCGATGGAAGCTAGCCGACGCAGCTTCTCCTGAAGCTTCGAGGCGTCCCACTTCACGACGCTGCGATCCGATGGGAACATCACGAACTTGGAGACACCCATTTCGGTCCCCATTCGAACGACCTCTTCGAGCTTCTCCGCTCGGGGCAGAGCCTGACAGAGCGTGAGCTTCGTTCGGGCCTCGGTCTCCGGTCGAATCGTTTCGAGAATCACCGCCTCGCGGCCACGCAGCTCGCACCGCAGGAGTCGGCCATCGCCCGGAAGCACGGCCAATTGATCGCCGGAACTCATCCTGAGCACCTTCGTCAGCTTCTTGAGTTCTTCTTCGGGCAGCTCAATGGTCGGCGCTTCTGGCTCGAGTCCAGGAAGAAACACCCGTGGAAGCGATCTCAGCGGCGGAACGTTGCCGCGATCCAATCGCCCTCCCGAAGCAGTTCGTGCTGCACAAAGCCGGCTTGAATCGCCGCCGCCAAAACATCGCACCAATTCGCTTCGATCACCCCGCTTACAATCCACATCCCTCCGGGATTCATTCGCTTGCGCACTTCCGGCGCCAGATGGATGAGCGCGGCGCTGATGATGTTGCTCAGCACAACATCGAATTTCTCGGATGGGTCGAGGGGTAAGAAACCCGTGCCCGCGACCACGTCGAATTCGACGTGATTTCGCTCGGCATTCTCGCGAGCGGATTCAACGGAGAGCGGATCGAGATCGACCGCCGTGACGATTGCGGCGCCCAGCCGCTTTGCCCCAACCGAAAGGATGCCGCTCCCGCAACCAATGTCGGCGACGCGTTTTCCCTGGAACTCGATGTGCTCCATCAATTGGAGGCACATCCGCGTTGTGGGATGATCGCCTGTGCCGAATGCTTGGCCAGGATCGAGCACGATTTCGAGGTCATGCTCCCCCGTCGTGAACTCTTCCCACGTCGGTCGAACGACGAACCGATTGCCGATCCGCCGAGGTTTGAAATACTGCTTCCACGACTCGGACCAGTCTTCATCGGGGACCACTTTCGTCTCGATCCCGATTGCTCCAAATGCCCTCAACTCCTGCGTGAGTGAATCGATCATCGCATCCGACCCCTCTACCAAATATCCACTCATGGTGGGTGGCTTGTCGGTTTGCAGCGTCCCAGGAATTCCATGGCGGTCGAACACTTCATGGAGCGCCGCCCAGTCCTCGGGTTCGCGCGCCATAATCGCTTTGACTTCGACCCAATTGCTCATTTACTCTTCTTGAATAAGCCACCGAGAAACGAGCTGCCCTTTGGACCTTTAGGGATCTCTTCGCCACGCAATTCAGCAAACTCTTGGATGAGCTTGGCTTCAGCTTCTGAGACC
>JAYROD010000114.1:0-1808 GCA_041911835.1 Fimbriimonadaceae bacterium
AGTCGCCGGAGGGCCGAAAGATTTTCACCAACATGTCCGTCTTGGAGAATCTTCAGCTCGGCGCCTATACGCGCAAGGATAAGGAGATTTTGCAAGACATGGAAGAGGTTCAGCAGCGATTTCCTCGGCTGCGGGAACGCATCAGGCAGAACGCCGGCACGCTGAGCGGCGGCGAGCAGCAGATGCTCGCGATCGGGAGGGCCTTGATGTCGCGGCCTCGATTGCTGCTTCTGGATGAGCCGAGCCTTGGGCTAGCTCCCAACCTCGTGACAGAAATATTCCGGATCATTCTGGAGATCAACTCCGAGGGAACGACCGTCCTGGTCGTCGAACAAAATGCGAGCCGAGCGCTCGAGATTGCGCACCGAGCCTATGTGCTCGAAACCGGCAAGATCGTACTCAGCGACACCGGGAAAGCATTGCTCAACAATCCAAAGGTCAAGGAAGCGTATCTGGGAGGGTAAGTGAAGTCCCTCCGGTTCGTGCCGCTGGCCGAGGAGCATCTGCCCGCCATTCTCGAGATCGAGAAGCTAAGCAACGGCGCCCCATGGTCCGAGCGCTCATTCCGACATGAGTTGGACCATTCCCATGCACGGTTCTTGGTGGCCCTCCAAGAGGGCAAGGTTGTCGGCTATGGTGGAATGTGGCTCATCGTCGATGAGGCGCACATAACGACAATCGCCATATCGCCAGAACTGCGTAGGCAGGGCATCGGAAAACGGCTCATGATCGAACTCCTTCAGGAAGCGAAGCAGCTTGGCATGATCTGCTCGACGCTCGAGGTCCGCTCAACTAACGTGGCGGCGATCAAGCTGTATGAGCAGCTCGGTTTTACGACCACGGCGATCCGATCGGCGTACTATCCCGACAATCGGGAAGATGCCAACGTTATGTGGCTTTTCAACCTCCAGGAGTGGGAGCCGCAGACCAGGTGAGTTGGTTCAAGGGCCCGCTGCTCGCCATCGAGACCAGTTGCGACGAAACGAGCGCGGCAATACTCGAAGGGCGCACAATCCGCTCTAACATAGTCAGCAGCCAGGTCGAGCTCCACAAGCGGTGGGGTGGAGTGGTCCCCGAGGCCGCCGCACGCGCTCACCTCGAAGCCATCCTGCCCGTCATTGAAGAGGCGCTCGACGCCGCAGGGGTCCCACTTAGGTCCGTCGAAGCGATAGCGGTCACGAATCGGCCCGGCCTTGTCGGCGCGCTCAGCGTCGGCGTAACTGCTGCCAAAGCGTTTTCCTTGGCGATGAGCAGACCGATTATTGGAGTCCATCACCTTGAAGGGCATCTGCTCAGCCCACTCGCCGACCATGAAGTCCCGTTTCCGCACCTTAGTCTTGTTGCCTCTGGCGGGCACACGGAAGTCGTGGTAGTCGAGGGTTTCGGACGATACACGCTGGTAGCGCAAACCGTCGACGATGCTGCCGGCGAGGCATTCGACAAGTGCGCCCGTCTACTAGGTCTAGGCTACCCGGGGGGTGCTGCGCTCCAGCAGGCGTCCGACGGCGGAAATCCGCATCGGTATGCGCTCCCCCGATCGATGCCGGACGATCCGAGTCGATTCAGTTTCAGCGGTCTGAAAACCGCAGTCCTCCGCCTCACCGAAATCGAAGGCGATCGGATCGATACAGGCGATGCTGCGGCGTCCGTTCAAGAGGCCATCGTTGACTCCTTGGTCGCTAAGACCATCCAAAACGCTGATCGTCTGAACCTTCAAGCTGTGACAATGGTCGGAGGTGTCGCTGCCAACTCCAGGTTGCGGGAACGAATGGCCCGTGAGTGCGAGCGGGCGGGATTTAAATTCTTTG
>JAYROD010000115.1:0-11699 GCA_041911835.1 Fimbriimonadaceae bacterium
CGAAGTGAGGTAGATTCCGACTGTTACGGCAGGCTCAACAATGAATTTTAGAATGGTGTCTAATTATGTTTCGGCTGTCCTGGGATGCGCCGTCTTGTTCTCCTTGGGATGCTCCCAGGAGCAAGAGGCAGAAAAGATTCCCGCCGAACCCAAACCGACGTTTGACAGCCAGGGTTCCGCTGGAGCCCCCAAGGCAGGTGGCGGAGGCGGCCTTGGCAATCCGACGCTGAACCCGAACTTCAAGCCACCGCAAAGGCGGCATAAGGACTTGAAGATGCCAAAGATCCCGGACTGACGGAAAGCCTATTCAACCGGATGGGTCTTGAAAATCTCGACGTCGACGCCATCGCTGAAGATCACGTGCTTCCAAGGGTAGGTGGGGAGCTTCGACGCGAAGGTCAGCGACTGATTACAGGACTCGACCAATGCCCCTCGGATCGGATAGGGCCGGTGCCATACGCGCGCTTTGTGCAAAACGCCCGCTTTCTCTGAATAGAGCAGATAGCGTTCGAGCAAGAAGTAGTCCTGACTCCCAGGCTCGCAAATGCCGATCGCGGGGCCAATCGTTGCGACGCATTCCAGTTTGCCGTCCTCGGCGCCCTCGAGCCGGTGGCTGTCGTAGAGAATCTTCTCACGCTCCCGCCGAACGGACATCTTCGCGTGCCAATAGGGAAGTCCGTATTGCATCCGCGCATATTTGCAGGCAATCCACTTCGCCGCATCGAGACTGAAAAACCACACCCCGGGGTCCTTGCCGTTTCGATGAACATACGTTCGCACATTGGTTTCGGGAAATGCCGTCAGCGATCCAGGAAGGCTCGCCCTTGCAAATCGGATCCCTTCCATCCGAAACGGAACCAGGCCGATCCAGGCCTTCATGTTGCCGGTCTCGTCGGGATAAAGGTCCAAATCGAGACCATCTGGAATCAGCTTCTTGACCTCGGCGGGGTCACACGGGAAGTGCATGAAAAGCAGGTCGCGCCATTTCTGATAGATTGCTACCGGTTCGTTGGGACGTTGGCGCAGTGCTTCCCGCTCTTGATCGCTGACCTGAATCGGTGCCCTCAGCATGGGCTTAGTTTAGCCTTTATCCAAAAAGCGAGAGTGTCCCCATTTTTGGGTAACGTCACGCGCGAGAATATCGTGCGAGAAGAGCGTCCCAGGACCCATCGGATATTGCCTCGCGAATCTCAGTCATGAGCCTCCCGTAGAACGCGAGATTGTGAAGCGTCGCCAACCGGGGCCCCAGCGGCTCGCCGACCTGAAAGAGGTGCCTTAAATACGCCGCCGAATACCTCGAGGTGAGCGAAAAAGAACTACTCTCGTCGACTGGGCCGTCAACGGTCTTCCATCGCTCATTCGAAATGTTCACGCGTCCTTCCAACGTGTATAGGCAATGATGGCGAGCCATGCGAGTCGGGAGCACACAGTCAAAGAGGTCAATGCCGCAGGAGACGGCATGCAGGATGTCCTGGGGATGCCCAACCCCCATGAGATAGCGGGATTTATCTGGGGGAAGCAGCGGAGCTGTCAGTGCGACGACCGGATACTGCATTTCGGTGGGCTCACCGACGCTCACTCCACCGATCGCGAATCCATCAAACGGAAGCGAGGTGATGTATGCAGCCGATTCTCGGCGCAAGTTTTCGTGGATTCCGCCTTGGATAATTCCGAATATGGCCTGATCCTTTCGCCGCGCGGCCAAGTTGCGGGGTGCCCAAAGATGAGTGCGCCGCATGGCATCGACAGCTTCGGCCTCCGTGCAGGGATAGGGCGGACATTCGTCGAGCGCCATGCTGATATCGACCCCCAGCTTGGACTGGATTTCGATGCTTCGCTCCGGCGAGAGGAACATCTCTGAGCCGTCCAAGTGGCTCTTGAACTTCACCCCATCATCATCGATCTTGCGCATCTTGGTGAGGCTCATGACCTGATAGCCGCCTGAATCCGTGAGAATCGGTCCATTCCAACTCATAAACCGATGCAGGCCGCCGAGTTGCTCGATGAGGTTTGCGCCGGGACGAAGCGCCAGATGATACGTGTTGCTCAGAATGAGCTGAAATCCAATCGCTTCGAGATCCTCGCTCCCGACCGTTTTCACACTCGCTTGGGTGCCGACCGGCATGAACGCGGGCGTTTCGACCGTGCCATGGGATGTATGGAGTCTGCCCCGACGAGCCCCGGTGTGTGGGCAGACAGAGAGGAGCTCGAACCTTACCGGACTGCCTAGAATTTCCACCCTATCCTAAGTTGAAATTGGTTTTGCCCTTGATTGTTGCCGCTTGTACCGGCGTTCGAAACGTGTTGCCACCGCCATCCGGCATAAAGCTGGTCTTTGCCGACCGGAAAGATCAGCCCAAGACCGATCGTGGGCGTGGAGTTGAGCTTGGCGCTAAGGTCGATGGTTTCGATGTTGACATACTGGAGTCCCCACCCAACTTCGGTGTAGAACTTGAAATTCCCGTAGAGGGGCCGCTCATACCGCGCGGAAGCCATGAGACCGTAAGCGTGAGAATGGTCGACCGGGGCGCCGTCGTTGTCTCCACCTGCAGTCTTGGTGTAGTACGCCTCCCAGCAGAGCAGGCCCTCGATGTGTTTGAAACGGAGCCTAGACCACGGCGTCACATACTGAACTGCACCGCCGCCGCCTCGTCGGGGATCTTCCGATCCCAGGAGAATCTTGTTCTTACTCGTTTCGCCCCAGAGCATCCAGTAGGGCTTCGATTGGGCTTGAACTAAGGTCGACGCGGCGCAAAGCATGAAGAGTAACACGAATCGTCGAAGGGTCATGGCGAGCCTTGGAGCGTACTCGGTTTTGTGTGGATAAACAAGGGGATAGACTCTGCTCTCCACACTTGGTGAAAACATGAAATCTTCGACTCGGATCACCGCCTCATATCTCCTCTCTCTCTTGGCTCTAACGGCATGGTCGGCTGGTCCGGCCCGGAAGATCAAGGAGGTGACTTTTAGTCGGACGCCCTGCTACGGGACATGCCCGATCTACAAAGTGACCCTGAAATCCGACGGGACGTTGACCTATGTCGGAGAGCGATTCGTCGACCGTATTGGCGCATATACGGCCACGTTCTGGGCCCGAGATCTAGAGCGGCTATCCTCGATACTTGACCAGGTTGGCTATTGGAACATGAAGGATCGCTACTCGGCCAGCGCGACCGATTTGCCCTCTCAGATTCTCACAGTGGTTTCAGACAAGGGCTCAAAGACCGTGAACGAATACGGCTCCAGCGGCCCTGCAGCGCTGTGGGCGGTCCAGACCATCGTCGATGGAATCCTGCAGAACGCTCGCGACTGGAAGAAGGTTGACAAGAAGGGCGGGGGAACTCCCAGTTCCCGGAGGTAAATTCATCTTATGGCAACCGTAGCCGAACCCCAAGCGACTCTGATCGAAGAGATCGTCGCGATCCGTCATGACTTGCACGCTCATCCGGAGCTGATGTATCAGGAGAAGCGCACAAGCGAAGTCGTTCAGCGTGAACTCAAGGCAGCTGGCATCGAATTCGTATCTGGCCTTGCAGGAGGGACCGGGGTTCTGGGTTGGCTGCCGGCAACGACGAAGAACCCTGAAGAAGCACGGACCATCGCCTTGCGAGCCGACATGGACGCCTTACCGATCTTGGAGGCGACCGGAAAGGAATACGCAAGCACAACGCCAGGAGTCATGCATGCATGTGGCCATGACGGCCACACGTCGATTCTGCTCGGCGTCGCCAAGGCCCTTGCCTTAGAGGCGGGCCGGCCAAACAATGTGCTCCTGCTATTTCAACCGGCGGAAGAGGGTGGCGCAGGCGGCAAAAGGATGGTTGAGGATGGGGCCTTAAGTGGGAGAGTGATCGGTCGCAAAGCCGACATGATCTTCGGCCTTCACGGTTGGACTACGGTGCGATTGGGTCACGTGGCAACGAGGGTCGGGCCGATGATGGCGGCCACCAATTCGTTCTCCATTACGATTCGTGGGCAAGGTGGCCATGCTGCGGCGCCGAATCTGGGAATCGATCCCATCGTCGTGGCATCCCACCTCGTCGTCGCGCTGCAAAGCATCGCTTCTCGAAACGTCGACCCGTTCGATTCAATCGTCGTCACCGTCGGGGTGATCGACGCCGGCACCGCGGTCAACATTATCCCCAACACCGCGACTTTGAGGGGGACCGTCCGCACGCTGAAGCCGGAGACAAGGCTCTTGGCGGAATCCCGCGTCAAAGAGACGGCTCGAGGGATTGCTGAAGCCTACGGAGCCGCCGCCGAGATCGACTGGATCGAAGGCTATCCGGTCACCAGCAACGCTCCCGAGGCCGTTTCCAAGATGCTTGAATGCGCCAAAAGAGCGATCGGGCCGGAATTTGTCAGCGACCAAGGCGAGCCAACGATGGGTGGAGAAGACTTCAGCTTCTACGGCCCAGAATGCCCGGCATGCTTCTTCCAGCTTGGGCTCATCCCGCACGGCAAGGAAACCCATCCAAGCGTCCACACTCCGGACTTCGACTTCAATGACGACGCCATTCCGGTCGGAATGAAGGTCTTTCTCGAGTTGGCGCTCGCCGAGTAACGAGCAAGACCATACGCTCCATTAGGGGCTAAATACCGTGGCCGATTTCACGATTTTGAACACGGCGAAATCGTTTTTGCGGATCACGCCCCAAGGCTTGATCCCCGCATGGCCGTCCGCATAGACGTAGTTGCCCTTGTTTCGGTGGCCTGGCGTAGGGCGACCGGTGTACCAAGCGGAACAGATGGGAGGACCAAGGTCTCCGGCGCCCTGAGCGGGAACGTTTCTACCCGCGAGTTTCGCCGTATCGCAATCGATGAATCCAGATCCCCAAATGCCGCCGACGTACTGGTCTGCAACGGCCTGCGACCACTGCTCTACCCAGCACACTGTGTCGGATGGGTCGGAGAAATTCGTGACCGTCTGACCCGCCATCGTCCATGCACCCGGCCCGATCCAGTAATACATACCCGTGTTTGGGTCCATGGATCCACGTTCGACGTCGGTGATGGGACCGACGAACGAATAGGAACGAACGATCTTCTTCTGCCGGTAACTTCCATCCCACCAGGGCACGGTGTTGGGGTCGACTCGCTTGCCGGGATCGCTTGGACAGGTCCAAATGCGATCGTTCTTCGCATAGGGCATCGCCTGCATTTCGGGAGGCATATAGCTCGAATTGCCGGCGTTGACGGGCGGAACGATAGCGGCCCATGCCATAAACCGGTCGTCATAGTCATTCGCATACAGCATCGTCGCCAGTCCGATCTGCTTTTCATTGCTCAGACAGCTAGTCTGCTTCGCAGCCTCCTTCGCTTGCGCGAAGACAGGAAACAGAATCGCCGCCAAGATGGCGATGATTGCGATTACGACAAGCAGCTCAATCAGTGTAAAGGCTTTGTGCTTCATAGGGCTCTCCGGCAATATTCCTTGCATTGTAACAGGTTGAGCGCTTCGGAACGAATAGTAAGGTGGAGCATGGAGTGATGGAAGGAGACCGAGGGCCAGCGGTATGAGGACATCGACGGAAGGAACGAAAGACAAACAGATGGCGCTTGGCGGTTTAGTGGGCAGCTATCTTGTCAGCCAAGCACAGCGCATGGTGAAGTTGGGGCCAAAGGCGGCAGTGGGGGACAAAGAGGCTGTTCACGATCTGCGTGTCGCAATCCGTCGCTCACGAACCCTGATACGGCTTTTGCAGCGTGAATTCAAAGGAACGGGCGCGAGAGCTGCATCCAGGGCGCTCAGGGAACTGGCCGCAGAACTCGGGGCGGTCCGTGACCGGGACGTCTTTTTGGAGATTCTAGGATCAGTTTCCAAAGGAGCGGAAGCGACAGCTCTCGACGAGGTGCGGGTGCACACAGAATCCGATCGTCACGAAATGCTGGCGTCGCTGAAGGAAAAACTGCAGTCCGCCGATGCCAAAGGAACGTTCGAAGAACTGGTGCGAGTGGCTGAACGATTCAAGGCCCGATGCGGCGACGCCGTTTGGGCCGTTTTCCCGAAGCTCGCTTGGCGACAACTCGTCGCGATCAGAACGCTACAGTCGGACCTTGATCGTGCGGAGGATAAGGCGATCCACCGACTTCGGATCGAAGTGAAGCGTCTCCGCTATGCTCTGGAATTTCTATCAGCGGTCGAACCCGAAAAGATCAAGCCCATGCTCGAGCCGCTGGTGAGATTTCAGGATGCCGTTGGTGAGATGAGAGACCTCACAGTTGCAGCAGACCGATTAGACGGCCTGGAAGAGGCAAATATTCTCCGCGACAGGGCAGCCGATCGGAGAAGAGAAGCGATTGAGCTTTCTGGGAGTGCACTCGGCGTTGAATTCCGAATGAGCCTTGCCCAAGTGATCGCGGAGCTCTGAAACCACTGGGGTCGATTGAGGGCTGGCTGGGGCTAAAGAGGTACCCTCAACGCATCCCATGAGCGCCCGGCTACCCTCCGTCGTAATCGTTGGCCGGCCCAATGTCGGCAAAAGCACGCTTTTCAATCGTATCGTGGGCCGCAGGGTCGCGGTGATCGAGGATTTCCCTGGGGTCACTCGGGACCGGTTGTATGCGGATGCCGTCTGGAACGGCCGACCGTTCACGTTGGTCGATACTGGCGGAATTCTGTTTTCGGACGACGATCCCCTCATTGAGCAGATCCGGCTTCAATCGGAAATAGCGCTCAGCGAGGCCGACGTGGTGTTGTTCATGGTGGACTGCGGCGAAGGCGTCAATCCAGGCGACATGGAGTTGGCGAACAGTCTTCGTGGCATCAAGAAGCCCGTGCTGGTCATCGCCAACAAGGCGGACAACCCCAAGCGGGAGTCGATGGCGACGGAGTTTTATGAGCTGGCAATTGGAGAAGTGTTTCCCATTTCCGGTCTCAACGGACGCAACGTCGCCGATATTCTTGATCTTGTCGTCAAGGAATTTCCCGCACCATCCGAACTGGAGGAACAATCCGAGGAGATCAAACTTGCCATCGTCGGACGCCCGAATGTTGGTAAGTCTTCAATGCTGAATGCGTTCGCTGGTGAAACGCGCGTCATCGTCAGCGATATACCGGGCACAACCCGCGATGCGATCGACACCGTTATCCATTATAAGAACGAGACGTTTCGCTTAATTGATACCGCAGGTATTCGGCGTCGCGGAAAGGTGCAGGGCACTGTTGAATATTATATGGTACTGCGCGCCGAGAGAGCGATCGAAAGGGCGGATTGCGCACTGCTCCTCATGGACGGCAAAGAAGGAGTTACGGACGGGGACAAGCGGATTGGAAAGACCGCGCACGACCTTGGCAAGGCGTGTGTGATCGGCGTGAATAAGTGGGACGTCCATGAGCCTCCAGACGGGAGGCCAAAGAAGATGTCGCCGATTAAGAAGGACCTCATTCGGATATTCAGGGACGAGATGCCAGAACTGAATTATGCGCCGATTGTGTTTACGAGCGCGAAGGAGGGTTCCGGCCTAGAGCCGTTGCTCGATAGGGTCCTTCAGGCCGTCGAATCCTGGAATTTCCGCATTCCAACGGGACAACTCAATCGAGTGATTCAAGACGCTCTGTTTGAGAGACCGTTTACACGCAAGGGAAAAAACTTCAAGGTTTACTACTGCACACAGCCAAGCACTCAGCCACCCACGTTCGTGCTATTTTGTAACGATCCAGACCTATTGCATTTCTCGTATAAGCGATATCTCGAAAATCGGATTCGAAAGGAGTTCCCGATGGCAGGCACTCCGATTCGCGTCATCGCTAGGTCTTCTCACAAAAAGGAAGATTGATCCACTAGGCCCAAAGGACGGGCAGGCTCTGCGGCGGAAGCTATGCTATGAGAGTCCTGCGGGGACAGGAGGATTGTGACCATGAAAGAACTCGCTTTACCCATTTCACTCGCTGCGCTCGTAGCTATTTCTGGCGCCACATTCATCGGCCGGATTGGATTCGCTTTGGGAGGCGATACTCCAATTCAAGGGTCGGGGAAGATGAAGACGGAGTCCAGGAAGCTCGGATCGTTTTCCACGATAGACTCTCGCGGTTCGATCGACATCGACGTTTCGGTGGGTCAGGCCCAAACCGTAGCCGTCACCGCAGACGACAACCTCTTGTCGATAGTCGAGACGAAGATCGAAAATGGCAATTTGGTTATCCGCCCCACCAAGTCCTACAATTCGAAAAAGGGAATCTTGGTGAGGATCACCGTTCCGGCGCTGAAGACAGTATCGCTTTCCGGAAGCGGCGATGCCACGGTTCGAGGAATTTCTGGTTCGGCCTTCGCGTTGAGCGTGAAGGGAAGCGGCGACGCGAAGCTGAGCGGCTCGACCCAGAAGTTTGAAGGGTCCATCGCAGGTTCCGGGGACATTGACGCCATAAGCCTTAACGCGGATACCGTCGAAGTCTCAGTCAAGGGAAGCGGCGACGCGGCGGTTTGCGCGATCAGGTCACTTCAGGCCAGTGTCATGGGCAGCGGCGACGTCACGTACAAAGGAAGTCCAAAGGTTCAAAAGAGCGTGCTAGGCAGCGGCAGCGTAGAACCAGCGAAGTAGCACTCACCATTCGTTTCGGGCTCCCGCCACGTCCTTTCGAAATATGGCGAGCGCGGCGGAGCCCGTTCAACCGGCCCAAGGGTCTCGAAACCCTTGGGCTTTCGTGCCGATCCTGTACTTCCTTCAAGGGGTGCCGGTGGTCATGGTCCAGGAGTTGAGCGGCACGCTTTTCGCGAAGATGGCGGTCGGTACGGCGGCGATTGGACTTTGGACGAGCCTACTTAAGCTGCCTTGGAGCTTCAAGCCGCTCTGGGGGCCCTTGGTCGACCTCAATTTCACGAAAAGGCGTTGGATCGTCGCGATGCAGGGCGCGATCTTCTTGACGCTCTTGCTCTCTGCGCTCACCCTCAAAACCTCCGGCTTCTTCTCACTGATCATCATGGCGTTTATGGCAGTGGCGTTCTTGTCGGCCACCCATGACATTGCATGCGATGGGTTCTATCTGCTGGCGCTGGACAAAAGGCAGCAAGCGGCGTTCGTCGGAGTCACCAGCACGTTCTTTCGTTTGGCGAGAATAGCCGTCACCGGCGGGCTAGTCTATCTCGCCGGTAGCCTCGAGCGTCAGTCCGGCGATATTCCCAATAGTTGGATGATCGCCATTGCCGTAGGCGCGGGGCTCTACGGCGTCTTGGCGACCGTCAATCTGATCGCTATGCCCCGGCCCGGGTCGGACGTGGAAGGTGGAGCTCGAGGTGGCGAAGCCCGCGTGCCCTTCGTAGAAGCGATCGTTTCCTATTTCCGTCAGGATCGAATTTTGGCGATCCTCGCATTCATCCTGCTTTATCGATTTGGCGAGGCAATGGTGACCACCATGGCTGCCCCGTTCCTATTGAAACCGACGGCGGAAGGGGCTTTGGCTCTTTCCACCAAGACGCAAGGACTTATTTGGGGGACCGTTGGTGCGATCGCTCTGGTGCTGGGCGGACTGGTGGGTGGCTACATCATTTCAAAGCGTGGAATCAAGAAAACAATTTGGCCCATGGTTGTCACGATGCACGCTCCGCTCGTCGGCTACATCTGGCTGGCGTTCGCGCGCCCGGCAAGCCCGCTCGATGCGCTCATCACGACAACGGATACGACGACAATCGCACAGACTGTGGCGGCGATCTTCACGGACCCTGTCAGTCTTGTCGTCGCAATAGATATGTTCGGATATGGTTTTGGGTTCGCTGCGTTCATGGTGCTGGTGATGTACTTCTCCCAGGGCAGCCGGTACCAGACGTCCCATTACGCGATTTCGACCGGATTGATGGCCTTCGGAATTCTTGCTGCAGGCGCGCTAAGCGGATATTTGGTTGAAGCGGTCGGCTACGAATGGTTCTTCGTTTCAGCTTTGGCTCTGACGATTCCTGGCATGCTCACGCTGTTCTTCGTTCCGCTGGACCGGGCGGAGAATCAGGGTGGCAGTACCTTGCTCCCTTCGGAACCTCCCGACGTTACTTGATCCGTGGGACGATTCGATGCGCTCGATGGTTTGTGTGAAGAGGGCGTCCGAGACGGCGTCTTTCCCGGCGCAGCCTATTCGATAGGCGACAGATTTGGACAAAGAAACGCCTGCTTTGGCAGGCACAGGTATGGCCTATCGCCGCTGATTACACCCGATACACTCTGGGATCTCGCGAGCCTGACCAAGGTCGTTGCGACAACATCTCTGGCAATGCTCCTCGAAGACGAAGGCGTGCTTAACCTGGATGCACGCGTCGCAGAGATCCTTCCCGAGTTTGATGGGATCGGCAAAGGAGCGGTGACAGTGCGAAACCTTCTTCTCCACGACTCCGGGCTGCCGGCGTACATCGAAGATATCGCATCCATCCCATCGGCTACTGAGACGGTGAAGCGCATTCTCACAGCCCCGCTTACTCAGGCGCCAGGAGAGGAGACGATCTACAGCTGTGTCGGATTCTGCGTCTTGAGATCCGTGCTTGAGCGGCTCCAGGGGGACGAATTCTCGAACGCGGTCAGATCAAAGGTCCTTCGCCCGCTGGGTATGTCTGAAACCTCCTTCTGCCCTCGACCTGCACTCCGGGCACGGTGCGCCCCGACGGCAATCGCGGAGTCGTGGCGAACGGAGAGCCGGCTGAGCTCAGTGCTCCAAGGGGTCGTTCACGATCCGATTGCCTATCAGCTTGGAGGCATATCAGGCAACGCCGGACTCTTTGCGACGGTCGGCGATCTCGGCCGATTCGCGGAGGCCGTCCTCGGGGCATTCCCGCCATTCCGACGGTCGAGTTTGGTCAGGTGGACATCCAGATCGGCCGAAGGCGCCCGTCGCGCGCTCGGCTGGGATCTCATGGCGAGCGAATCCCCCATGTCCGGGGATCGCTTCTCTTCTTCGTCGTTCGGTCACTCGGGATATACGGGGACCTCGATTTGGATCGACCCTGAAGCACAGATCTTTGCCGTGCTGCTCACCAACCGGATTCACCCCGATGACGACAACCTACGCATTAAGGACTTTCGACCAAAATTCCACGATGCGGTCTACGGGGCCCTGCAGTAGTCACGAAAGAGCCCGCAGGTCTCAAGACCTGCGGGCTACGTCGGCCCTTATCGAACGAGAATCCGTCTCAGGATCAGAACCCCATCCTTCAGGTCGCCCTTAAAGATGATGTTCTTGCCTTTGGCGGCCTGCTTATAGAACTGGGTTTTCCCGATCAGGCTGCCGGTGAGGTCTTGGAACGCCGTATTATCGTCGGTGGTCGCCTTCATCGAGTCGACCTTTGCCTTCAACCCCTGACCGGTCACGTTCTTAAGGATGAATGTGCCGCCGTCTGGATCAAGCGACTCGATGATGGCGATTCCTTCGACTGATCCATCGGCGAGGGCCGGAGTCTTTTGGGCGCCGCTCGGAATCGGGTTCTCTGGAGTCTGGATCGTCGTGGCTTTGCCGTCGGTCGCAGGCTGAGTTTTGCCATCAGTCGGGGTCTTGGCATCTGCGGCGGTCTTGCCATCGGCCGGCTTGACCTTCGGATCGGCCTTCGGAGCCGTTGCGACTGCCTTCGCCAGCTTCACCCATGAGGCCTTGAAGGTGTTGGTGTCCTTGTCGAAAATGCCCTCGATTTCGACTGAGGCAGACTTGGCCAGTACCTTGTCGAGATCTTCCTTCGTGGTTTTGCTTCCGTTGCCGTCCAAAAGCATCGTGTTGTCCAAAATGGCTA
>JAYROD010000116.1:0-1777 GCA_041911835.1 Fimbriimonadaceae bacterium
CCAACCGCTGCCGTGCGAACTGTTCCAAACGTTGCCGCTGTAATTGGCAAAGAAGGAGTTCATGTTGTTCCAGGTGCCCAGCGTCGGATTGATTTCTTCGCGGGGCCCAAGCCAGTTTCGGTCGTTGTTGTTGCCAACGCCGTACGTGTCCGTGCACTTGGGTTTCAAAGTGCTTCCACCGCCGCCGGCACAGCTGCCGCCGGCGCAAGAAGTAGCATTCGTCGCGAAGAATCCATGCTTAGCCCAGGCCATCCCGATCTGTTCGAAGCGGCCGTTCGAAAGTCGATACAGATTCTGGAGGATGTACGGATGACGGGTGTCCATGGGTGCGGAACCACTGTTGGCGGAAAACCAGTCGATCCCCTGGGTGGCGCTCACGTTACAGGAAGTCGTGGACATCGCGAAACCAGCTCGGCCCGTCGGGTAGGTCCCGGTGTGGCCCTGGTAGGAGAAGCCGCTCAGGTCCTCGAGTCGAACGTCGGTGGAAATGTCCGTGCCACCGCCTCCGCCCGGACCCGCCGGTCGATCCGTTCCGCTAATCTTCGTTGCGGTGGCCTGAATCGTTATCGATCCGAAGAGTTGCCCGCTAAGAGAGGGTTTACCAACGAATTTGGCAAATTCGGAGGTCATCGTCATGTCAGCATAACCGATCATGAGCGCGCCAGTTTTCGAATCGAAGCCGACCTGACAGTGGCTCAATTCGAAGAGCGGCATGTCGCCGAAGGCTGCGCTCTTAACGTAGTAGCCATCGCTTCCGATGATTCCCTTCGCTGATACGTCGAAGCCTTCGATCTTGTAGTCTTTGCCATTCACGGAAATCGTGAAGCCACCGAGCTGGCGGATCGAGCCGCCGATAATCTCTCGATGATAGGTCTGCCGTACGCGGAACTTGTAGTCCGAAGTTGTGGCGACCGCAAAGCCGCTGGGCGCCTCCATGTCGTTTTGAGGCTTCGCAGTCTCGTGAACTGCGGTGATAGGGGCGCCAACGTCGCGGCTGAGTGCCCGAAGCAATGTAATGGTCGTAGATCCGCCCCCCATGACTTGCCAGATCTCTTCAGCCGATGCAACGCTCGCGGATCCCACGACCGAAGCCGCGATCAACATTGCAGGCCAAATGCGATTTGCCAACATAATTCCTCCTTCGACGAGGGCCCCACACGCTTTTCGACCCTCGCAAATGCGAACCGTCCAGAACGCCATGCATTCTGGACGAAAGCAATGAATTGGTTCTAATGTATCACGGATTTCCTTGATTTGGTGGGAAATTCAAGAAAAGCCGGCATTGAATCTATTGCTGGGAGTTGGACGGATTTCTGCGTTTCAAACGTTCGAGGATCGCGCGACTTTCCACCTTCTCCCCGAGCCTTCCGTAAAGGATCGCCGCCGCGTACCAGGACGCGTCGTCTTCTGTCGAGGCGCGGATCAGCTTGGAAAGGGTCTCTCTGGCCCGGCCCGACTTGACCTGTGCATCAGCCCACAGCGCGATGAGTTCCGGTTCGTCGGGGGATAGCATTCTTGCCTCCTCGAGCGCCGCTGCTGCCTCCGAAAACCGCCCCGTTCCGAGGTCGATTTTGCCTATGAGGAGCCTGGGGGGTAGATATTTCGGATCGAGTTGTGCCGAGAGCTGGAATTCCTTGAGCGCTTGATCTTGGTTTTGGGCTCCGAGGGTGAGACCGAAGAGATAGTGCGCTTCAGCGTCGCGATCGTTGATCTGGAGCGCGTGTCCCAACGACATCATCGCTCCCGGCTGGTCGTTCAGCGCGGCTTGAGCCTTCCC
>JAYROD010000117.1:0-3608 GCA_041911835.1 Fimbriimonadaceae bacterium
CAGTCGATCGCAATGATCTCGAATCCAACTGGCGCTTTCGGTTTTGCATTTCCCGAAGCATCTCGTCCCCACATCGTGGCGTCCGCCATCCAGCCATGGATAAGAACCACCGGCTCGCCGCTTCCAGCCGTGACATAGTGAATCTTTATTCCCTTTGAATCGAAATAACCGTCGTCCGCGCGGGTCGCGACACACGCCAAAAAAATAATGGCGATCGTTCCTATGAACCGCTTCAGATTCGTCACTGCAAACGTCATGGCTGCTTCCTACCTTAGTTCAATACGATAGTCGTCTGGAAACATTCCATCTTCTATCTCGATCGAAAAAGAGCTATGGGCTCCATGGGCTGATCATGTTCGTCACTACCAGAGAGCTCAAATCGAGGTTCCGTGGGGCGCCAAGCATTGCCGCAGCCAATTCGCCGATCTGCCCAAAAGTCATCATTCGTCCTCGCTCTTCCCTGCTCGCCCACTCGCCCCAAATATCGGTGTCAACTGCGCCAGGACAGATCGCCATCACGCGCACGCCTAGTGCGGCGCCTTCCTTCTTGAGGACTTCCGTAAGTCCGTTCAAGCCGAATTTCGAGGCGCAATAGGCGCTCGCACCACTGAAGCCCTGCGTTCCTGAGATACTGCTCACATTCAGAATCTGACCTTTGCTGGCGATCAGATGGGGCCATACGGCTTTTGTGACATAGAACGAGCCCGTCAGATTGGTTTCTAGCACGTCACGCCAAGCTTTGGATGTCGTTTCCAACAAGGGCGTTTCGAGTAGCCCGATCCCCGCATTGTTGACAACGATGTCCAGTTGCCCGCCCCAATCCAGTGTTGCTTGAACGCCTCGAAGAACGGCCTCCTCGTCGCGAATATCCATCGCCACGGCCAGCCCACCGCCCTCCATCACCCTGGTCGCCGATTCCAGCGCTTCCGGGTGTCGCCCAGTTATGGCCACCTTTGCGCCGCGTTCAGCCAACGCCTTCGCGACGCCGAGCCCGATGCCCTTACCGCCCCCCGTCACAAGGGCCACCTGACCTTCGAATTCTTTTCCCATTGGGCCCGGAGTCTACCTATCGCCTCCAAAGACGGGATCCCAGAATGAAGGGAGAGGTCCTAGGCGGCGGAACCACCGGAAACCGATCTTAGGTATCCCATCGCGATGAGACGAGCGCTTGGCTTTGCCCTTTGCCTCTTGTCGTCCCCATGCCTGGCCGACGACGTAGACGACTTGATCAAACACGAAATGGATGTTCGGCACATTCCCGGCATGTCCGTGCTCGTCACCAAAGACGACAAAGTCGTCAAGCGCGCCGCCTATGGCAAAGCGAGCCTCGAACTCGACGTCCCTATGACGGTCGACAACGTCATGGAAACCGGCTCGATCGGAAAGACCTTCACGGCAACTGTCATCTTTCAGCTCATCGAAGAGGGCAAGCTCGCGCTCACCGATACGCTCGGGAAGCGCCTGAAGGAATGTCCGGAGCCCTGGAAAGATCTCACGCTCCAGATGCTTCTGACGCACACGAGCGGCATCCCTGATTACGCGCTTGTTCCTGGGCTCGGATTGATCGAACACTGGACCAAAGCAGATTGGCTGAAGAAGATGCCAACTTTGGCGTTTGATTTCAAACCCGGATCGCAATTTGCGTACAGCAACAGCAATTATTGGCTACTCGGTTTTGTCGCGGAAGAGGCTGGAGGCAAACCAATTCTTGACCTAGTTCGCGAGAGGATTCTCGATAAGCTCGACATGAAACACAGCTACGTCGCGGATGAATTTACAATCATCCCACGCCGCGCCAAGGGATATCTCCGAGACAACGGGCAATTGCTCAACGGGCCCGTCATCACCCCAGGGTATGGCGATGGCTCATGGATCAACTCTTGTGAAGACCTCGCTGCCTTAGAAAAGGGGATTCGAGAAGGAAAGCTCCTCAAGCCGGAAACTGTAGCGCTGATGCAGACTGCATATCGATTGCCAAATGGCCGCAAAAGCGCCTATGGATACGGTTGGTTTGTGCGCGAGGTCAATCATGTGAAGTTGGTATCTCATGGAGGGAATACGGCAGGATTCTTCGCTTCACTTTTTCGAGTCCCTTCTGCGAAGTTGACGATCGTTCTGGAGGGTAATGTCGAGGATATTGGCGGCGACTCCGTCGCACAGAAGGTCGCCGAGCTCTATGTGCCTCAGATTCGTTTCGTCAAACTTCCTGAATCGAAGGACCCGGATCCTTCCTTGACGCTCAAGAGGCTCGAGGTGCTCCATTCTCTCGCTGCAAGCGCGCCAGAAGAATCAATGATGGACCCGGAAATGATCGCCCGCCTTAAGACTGGCAGAGGTCGAATGGTGATGGGGACATTTGCTCGTTTCCGTGACGTGGACAAATTGGCCTACCTCGCCTCGGAGAAGGACGACCCCGATACAGTCATTAAATACCGTGCAAAACTTGGCGACAAATCCTATTTGATCACATTCACGGTAACGAAGGAGGGCAAAGTATATAGCGTCGGTCAGCGAGAAGAGTAGCAGCTCGCAGCGTAACGGAGTATTCTGAGTCCATGGTCGCTCTCACGTTGTTCGCCGTTGCAGTGCTTGGCGCGAACCCGCACGTCGTCATTGCTACGAATTTGGGTTCAATCGAAGTCGAGGTCGACGAGCAGCACGCTCCGGCAACCGCAGCGAACTTCCTACGATACGTCGACGCAGATCGCTACACTGGCGGTCGTTTTCATCGCACCGTTACGATGCAAAATCAGCCTGACAAGAAGATCAAGATCGAGGTCATCCAAGGAGGCGTCAACCCCAAATTCGAAAAGGAGGATTTCCCTCCAATTTTGCTCGAACGCACCAACAAAACGGGCCTGAAGCACCTCGACGGCACGATTTCGATGGCTCGTGACGGGGCAGATACGGCCACCTCGGACTTCTTCATCTGCATAGGTAATCAGCCTGAGCTTGACTTTGGAGGAAAGCGGAATCCTGACGGCCAGGGATTCGCTGCGTTTGGACACGTTGTGAAAGGAATGGATGTCGTTCGCAAGATTCAGAAATCAAAAGCTGAGGATCAAGCCTTGAAGCCGCCAATTCAGATCCTCTTCATCAAAAGAAAGTGAATGTCTTTGGTCCAGGAATCGTGGGAACCAAGCAGCCCTATGCCTCGGCGATCATAGCAATAGAAATCCTGATTCCTTTCGGCCGCACGGGAAGCTTGGCTCCTTGGCGCGCCGGCTGATTGGCACTGAACCATTTCATCCACTCTTCGTTGAATCCCGAGAAATCCTCTTCTTCAGCCAGAACGAATGTCGCGCTCACCGCCTTTTCGAGCGAACTTCCAGCAGCTTCCAGTATGGCTTGAACGTTTCGAAGACTTTGCGCGGTTTGCTCCTGGATCGTCTCACCGACGACCTCGCCGGTTGCCGGATCATAGGGACCTTGGCCAGATACGAAGATCAAGCCGGCGGCCTTAACGCCCTGACTGTAAAACGGAATGCTGGGGGCTCTGTCGGTGCGGATGATGCTCTTGAACATGTCCTTCTCCGTGGAAAGATTACCGCTTAGGGTCCTCGGTAGATGTCAGTGCTGAGGTATTTTGTGCCTGAATCCACTGCAAG
>JAYROD010000118.1:0-2967 GCA_041911835.1 Fimbriimonadaceae bacterium
GGGCCGACTTCCACCGCCTCTTCGACGCCGGCCTCGTCGGCGTGAATCAGGATCTGCGAATCAAGGTGAGCCCGAAGATCCGCGAGACCTGGTTCAACGGCAAGGCGTACTACCGCCTCAACGACCAGCCGCTGACCGTCGTGCCGGATCTCGTCGCGAATCGGCCGGATCCTGATCGCCTGAAATGGCACTTCGAGAATCGGTTTCAGGGGTAAGAGTCCATGCCTATCTGGATCGGCGCTGACCCTGGAGGGGCAAGTGCCTTTGGGCTCGCGATGTTGGAGGACGGCTGCATCGTCGGAACGTGGGTCGTCGACTCCGCGGCAGAAGCAATCCAAGTTGTCCGAGGGCGTTTGGAAGGGTCGCCGGACGGAGTGGGCGTGGATTCGCCGCTCTGGTGGTCGGCTGCCGCCGGTGGAGGCCGCAAGGCCGACGAGTGGCTTCGAAGCACCTACAAGATACCCAGCGGCACGGTGCAGTCCTCAAACTCACTCAGGGGCGCTGCCCTCGTCCAAGGCGCGCTCTTCGTGCATCGGCTTCGTGAGTTCTGGCCGCAGGTACTCGTTACGGAGAGCCATCCGAAGGCCCTACTGATGGCAATGGGAAAGCCAGCTCTACGGACGGTTCTGGAGGAATACGGAGTTTGCTCCGCAGTTGCGGTCTCATCCGAACACGAACGGGACGCTTTGCTTGGGGCGATCGCCGCTCGCGAAGGATTTGAAGGGCGCTGGCCGAGGGACCTGAGTCGCGACCGCTGCCCCGAGGAGCAGGATCCCGACACCTACTGGCTCGCTCCGGTGCGCTACTGGTGGCCTGATTTGCCAGCTGTACGCTCGCACCCTTCGAGCGACGGGAGTGATCGATGACCCTGCGCTCGGCTCACCGTCCAAACCCCCGGCCAACCTCGTCTTGCCAGCTTCGCAGGGTACTGTCGCTCATGTCGACGTGGCAGTAGCTGAAAAGCTCCTTACACGCGTCAAGCGCGATCGCTCGCGGCGTTGCCATCAAGTCCGCTCTACTTGCTTCTCGACCAAATGGGAATTCCGCGATGTCCACGTGAGCCCGCTGACTCGCGAGATCTAGGCGTTGGGGGTCGTCCGCGTACATCAAGCGGTCTTTCAGGCCAACCACGGTTGTCGCGATGGAGATGGCGTCCCCCATAGGTGCGGCTTGGGCGAGGCGAGCCGCAAACTCGAAGATTTCGGTGAAGCGATAGATCACGGACCCAATGCCGAGCCAGCGCCCTGGAGCCCACTTCGAGTCGGGCGGCCATCGCGCGCTTCGGTCTCGCCAGTCGTCCGCCAGTCCGCTGTAGTGAACGAACTGAGCGCTCTGGAAGAACCGCCAAGCCTCCAAATGATGTTCCCAGCTAGACGCCTGTTCCACGAACCCGAGCAGCGTTCTCACTTCGGTCTGGTTCACATGCGGATAATCCCAACCGCGAAGGCGAACGCGACTTTGGTCCACAATTGGGAAAAGAGACGCGATCTCTGGAATCCGACGTTCGTCGAACACGGTCGGTCGGATGACGACCCTCCAGTAGCCGCGACTTCGGATTTCGGCTAAGACTTCAGAAGTATCGATCACTTGAAGTCACCAAGCTGCGCGTCGAAGCGCTCGGCCGCTTTCGGTGTGGTTTCAGGCGAGATCGGCAATCCAGCGGACACTGCTCTTTCAATGAACTGACGAACCCCTTTTTGAACGGCAAGATCCAGCAACTCCCTCATCTCGGTCTGCGAGGGGATCTCTGAGGTTTCCGGCTTCCTCCGAGTGCGCACGTAGCAGGCGGCTGGCCGAAGGACGAAGGTCTGGGTGCCCTCCTTCTTGAACTCGCGCTTGCACAGTACCGGGACGGTCTCGAACTCGTGAACCCTGAGGACGACGAAGCGCTTTCCGTCGAACGAAACTGTGTCCAGATCCACAGTGACAAATGGGTCCGCGGCTGCCGAAAGACCCGCCATGACATCGTCGTAGTTCCAACTCCCCGCATCGACTTCGGATATCCCGACCGGCCGGACCGTAGGTTGCGCTGCCTCTGCGCCGATTACAACAAGGCCTCCATCTCTCCGATTTGCCATCCCGAGAACTGCGCGCGTGACCGTGGCGAACAGGTATGCGTCGGTGCGAGGTCCGGGTGGCTTGAATTCGACGCCCGTGAGCTCGTACCCGAGTGCAAGAACCTCCGCCAGTTCGCTCTCTCTCATGGTCGCAGCATCGGAGAGTCTATGTGCGCCACAATCCCACTTGAAGGGGAGTTACCAGGCCGAGTCGATCGCGCCACGAACTCGGTGACCGTGACGTCGTTCGGCAGGGATTGACGGGCACCGTCTACTGTAGGTTGTCGTCTAGCCATCGCTTCTCGAAGCGGTCGATCATTTCGTCATCAAGTTCTGGAAGCTGTGGGCCGGCGTCCCCGACGGGCCAGATTCTAGTGCTCAGCTCACCCCACCCATCTGTGGCCACGAACTGAACCTCGACCTGATCCGGGTCCAACTCTATGCGGGCACAGACTGCTTGGAGGGCAACACGACCAAGTAGCAGGGTCGAAACCAGTCCCGGGCTCCCATCGGGGCCTGGCACCTGGGTCGGGCGCTGGATAGTACCGGCCAGCATCTTGGATGGGGCTCGCCTTGCGAGCCAGACCTGCGTGTGAGGTGGAAACGTGTAGTCGGCCTCGAATTGACGATGTTCGTCATCACTGAAGAAGCGACCAACCACTTGATCGAGGCAGTATTCATGCGTCATGGCGGTCTTTATCGTCCACGCCGAGATGAGCTGCTGATCGTCCGTGGACAGAGGAGCAAAGTCGCCACGCAATAACGGCTCCAATACTGGCTTTACGTCGGACTCGAAAGCACTCAGCCAGCCAGAGTTACAGTTCTTGCAGAGAGCGCGCGCTGTCAGCCCAATGAACTCTTCGTTGCGTGTCCACGGCCGGGTCCCACCCCCCTCTCGACTGAGCGTGAA
>JAYROD010000119.1:0-2065 GCA_041911835.1 Fimbriimonadaceae bacterium
GCCATCCTACTGGTTCCGTCCAAGGGGATTTTTCCTGCCGCGAAGGTGGCAAGTACCTGGCTCCGGCGATTTCGGCGTGGCAGGTGCACGCGATTCGTTGGTGAACGTCGATGAACCTGCCGAAGCTCCGTGCCAGTGATCCGTGCGCACGGTGGCAGGGGAGGGGAAAGTCATGAGGCTCCTCCCGATCCCGATTAGGCGTCAAGAGCGAGGCCGAGTACGATGCAAAGATACGCCGTCATTTTTCTCTCAGCGATCGTCCTGGCTGCTGTGGCGATCGTATATTTCAGCGGGACGAAGGAGCACTTGCGTGGGGAAACGCTGACCGTTTCTCTGGAACAGGTGATCGAGAGCAAGGACCCGGAAAAGGCGATGGTGGCAAAGGCGATTCTCGGAAATTATGCAGAGACGCGCCAGATTGCCGCGCTCTGGAGCGGTCTGTACTGGGGATTCGCCTGGGCGGCCGCCGTCCTCGGCGCGTTATCGGGGCTCGTGCTGAAGCTGGAATCCCTCATCACCGACGAGAAGGTAAAGAAGGACATTGCGGCGCTCTTCACGGTAGCTGCCGCAATCATGATCACGGTTTCGACCGGTGGCGATTTCCAGCGCAAGTGGCAGGCGAATCGAGCCGCGGCGGCGGATATTGAACATCTCGGCTACGAATTCCTCGGCAAGCGCGGCGAGAATCCAAGGCAATACTTTGAAAAGCTCAGCGAGATTCTGCTGCGGCGCCACATGGCAATTCTCGGAACGCCCGACAAACCCTCCCACTTGCCAAGCGAGACGGATGGTGCGGCCGGCAAACAAGCAAAGTGACTAGCACCGACACGCCATCCGGCGGATGCGCCGCTCCGAGCCTGGTGGACCAGCATCGGCGCCTCATGCGCGAAGTCGGGCACCGTTCCGACGGACGACGTCACTGGATCGAATCGACTCCGACGCATCGCCGGGAAAATCCACGATTCCCGCGGCACGCTGCAAGTTCTATCGATGCGCCGGCAAAGAGATTCGATTCGTTGAATCCACCGAAGGACAACCGAATCGGATCAGACGGTGGTTCACGGCGCTCGCCGTGACTCCCTCTGGGCTCCCTTGCCAGATTGCTGAAGCATTGTATCGACGGCCATTTTTCCTTCCCAGGCTCTCGGACGGGTGTACGGTGGGGCGCTGCACGTGCGAAGTCCCAAATTGCGGGCGCTGCCTACGGGTTGTTTCTCGTAAACAGTCGTCTCTCGACAAGCCCTTCGAGGCCCGAATGCGGAACTGCTGGTCCTTGCGCATTCGAGAATTTCCGGAGTGGATTCCTGACGATTCGGCTCAACCCCAAGGCCATTCATTGGCCCGAGTGTTGCTTCCACTCGACCGCCGGTCTCATTCACCGAACGTAGGGTTCTTGCCGAAGTATTCAAAACAGCGCGCCAAGGCTTCCCGCTGTTGCTCGCCAAGTTCGAGAAATTCGACTCCGCAGATGTAATCTTCGCCGCTCTTGCCATGGCTCCAGGCCAGACGTGCGCGCACCTTGAGGGGAACCTGGGCAGAGTATTCGTCCATCTCCTCCGCCGGCAGATAGATCGACACGGTCAATGCATGCGTGGGATCGATTGGCCGTGCCAGACGAAGGCGAGCGCCACTCAGCGAAACGTCGCGCGTGATTCCCTCGAACATCTCCTTTCCCTGTTCGACGAGTACACGTAGGTTGCCTTGCAAGCGTGGTGCTCGACGGTTCTCGTTCTTTGCCTTGTCGATATCCGGGCGATGGGTAAATGAGAAGTTCGCCATGATGGCGTTGAGACGGGCGGCGACGGCGGTCAGGTCGTCGCTTATCGCCGCGGTGACCGTGAGCTTGCTGCTCGATTCGCGCAAAGTCTGGAACAGCGAATCGAGCGTCTGTTGCAGCAGCCTGAAGCGATCGAGTTGCCGTGTGCTGGCTGCGGAAATGCTTTCATTCGCTCGTACCGTCTGTGCGACGTCATTCGATATGTGCTCCATGGTTTCCGCCATGCGCCGGGATTCCTCGCGCGTCTCGCTGACCGAGTCGATCAGGGTAGCCATGGTCGAGACGACC
>JAYROD010000120.1:0-9914 GCA_041911835.1 Fimbriimonadaceae bacterium
CGTCGAGCCGCTCAAGTAATGCCACTATAATGAATGAGGAACCAAGCCATGGGAATCTCCTTCCTCGCCCTCGTAATCTGCTTCGCTCAAGTCCAGGTGCCGAGCGGATCGCAGCCTGAGGCGCCGATCAGCAAACAGGTCTGCCCGGAGCCGACCGGCAAGAACGGCTATGAAGATTATCTCTATGCCGTGGACATCGTTCATTCGCCGGCGTTTGCATCGTTCGAAGCTTGGGAGAGCTATCGCACCTCCTACAAGACACGGTCCGGCGCGCTCACCGATCCCGAAGGGAAACTGGTGCCGGTTCCTCCGGCCCCGGCTGGACTCACTCTGGATTCCAGCGTTCTCCAGATTCGCAGCGTCAAAGCCAAGTTGTTCGATCGAGTGATCGACCTGGTTCGCCAGGGCAACGCCAAGCCTTGTAGCTTCCCACGAAAAGAGATCAACATTGCGACGCTTTTTCCGGAACTCACCTACTTCAGATCGATCGCGAAGTTCATTGTGGCGAGCGCCTATGCGAGCTTTGCCGACGGACGGTCTGCCGAAGGGACCGAGAAACTCCTTACTGGACTCAAATTCGCCGCTCAGATTTCGGTCGGACCCCTGATCACCGATCTCGTGGCCATCGCCTGCCGAGCGATCGTTTTGGCGCAATTCGAGGAGAATCTTCCTCAGCTCTCCGAGGCGGACTGCCAGCGCGTGATCGGCGTCGCCCGCGAACTCCTCCAGCGGCCGATCGGTTATTCCAAGACGCTCGAACTCGAGCGTGAAGCGGACCTCAAGGCGCTCGACTTACTGAAAGCCGGGTCGGCCGATCTGCGGACGATGGGCGAGATGGATACAAGCGACGGGTTCGGTCGGGCGATCGAGGCCATGGCCAAGCTTCCCGTCGATCAGCAGAACGAAATCCTGCAGAGCGCCCGCACCTCGATCAGCCTGTATTACCAAAAGCTTATCGCCCATGTTTCCGGACCTGAAAAGAACCTCGTCGTTCCCGTCGAAAGCGGTCCGGAATTCGATGTCGAAACCGTTCAGGACTGGACTCCGGACAACATCTCGAAGGCGATTCGGTCGATATTTCTGCCTCTTTTCGCCCAAGCTGGCGCAGCCGAAGCCAAGGCTCGCATTCAATTGAGGCTGCTGCTGCTTCATGGTCGGGTGCTGGATTACAAATGGATCAACGGGCAACTTCCCAAGAAGCTCAGAGACGCAGCCCCGGCGGATGAGGCGTTCGACGTATTCACGGATCAAGATTTCGCGTACGAACTCAAGGGGACGAACGGATACCGCCTATACAGCAAAGGATTTGGAAGCGTCGGGGAGATCGAGCTCAAGTACAGGCGCTCACAAAGCACGGAATCACCCTTGAGGGGGGACGGCGAGATGCCCCCACCCCTCCGGTAATTCGCTATACCCCTTTCTTTTTGAAGCCCATTGCCGCAGAATTGATGCAGTAGCGTTGGCCGGTCGGATCCGGCCCGTCTTCGAACACATGGCCGAGGTGGCCCCCACACGTCGAGCATGTGACTTCGATACGGTGCATCCCATGGCTGAAATCGTCGTGAAATTCGACGGCGCCTTCGTCGGCGTCCGAGAAGCTCGGCCAGCCGCAGCCGGAGTCGAATTTCTGCTCACTGCTGAAAAGCACCGCGCCACAACCGGCACACGTATACGTGCCGTCTTCGTGATGATCGTAAAACTCTCCCGTAAAGGCCCTTTCTGTGCCTTTTTCTCGAAGAATCTTATACTGCTCTGGGGTCAGTTCAGACCGCCACTGCTCTTCTGATTTTTCGATTTTCATTTCCCTTGTTCACGTTAAGAATCCCACGATGATCGATTCAGTTCCCTTAGAGGCCAGGCCACAAATGGTGTTCACCCATGAATTTCCAGGCATTGGAGAGGCGCTGCTCATGATCGACCAGCCCTTCGCTCTCGGCTTGCATGATGCCGATTTCTTGGGTGGCCTCGTCGGGCGGAGGCGTCCGATCGATGCGTCGTCGAAATGCCTGATCCATCTTGCCCAACTCCGCTTCCTCCACCCAGATACCGCCACACACCGGACAATGGTCTAATTCCACATTGGGATCGGTCGAGTACCGATAATTCGTGAGGGTTTCGAGGTCGTTCGGGCAAGCCTTGATTACCGAAGGGTTGAGCTGCGCGTCGCTCGACGTTCGATGCGCCGTCTCGAGAACGGCCAAAGAGTCCACCGTTGCGGCTCGCACCTTTCCCAATTCACCCTGATCAAACCAAAGGCCCGAGCACGTGGGGCATACGTCATACAAAACGCCTCGAAACGTGGCCTCCTGCATTGGAGTTCGGCAATTGGGGCAAAGCTTGGCCATGTCGCTATTGTAGACGGTTCTCCTGGCTCCACTTATTGCGGATTGGACACTTTGATTTCCGCTCCGGTCGGCGCCACTAAAATCCACCCTCCGCTTCTCTGAATGATCTTTGCGCCGCTGAGTTGCGCTTTGCCCGTCGGAATCCAAATTCGAGCGCCTTTCAAGACCTCCGGAATCTTGAGCACCCAATTGGCAGGCTCTTCGGCCGCCTCGGTCATCGCCTTTTCGAAATCGACCGCCTTCTGCGATCCCATCAAGAGGAAAGAGCGCGCCAGGAGCTTGGGTGGGAATATCGCTTGGGCGTAACACGCCAACGCCCAGAACTCCTCCATCGCTGGGGCGCCTTTACCCGGCAGAACCTTCAGATTGGGACCATTCAATCCCATCCGCTTAACCAGCGGGTCGACATTCTTGGCGACATACCCATCGAGCGACTCGAGCGTTGCCCCCATCGCATCGCCAGGGACAAGCGCGCCGCCTCGGATAAGATCGCGCAACCATTTCAGATACAGCCGCTCGCCCAGATAGCCGTTCGCCCAGTCCTCCGGAGCGGTGTAGATTCCCACCGGCGGCAGCGTCGCATGGCCGTATTCATGTGCGATTTCGCGAGCCATTTCGAGTGGATCCGTGAAGCTCGGGAGATCATAGATGTATATCGTGTTCACCTTGTCCATTCGCCGCGTGTTTTCGTTGAGGTCCTCATCGAATCGCTGCTCACCTCCGGGCCTGCCGCCCTCGCAGAGGTATACGTCAACCAAACGCAGCTGATATTGTTCGCCGTGGTCGATCCCAAGAAGCTGGCTATTCAGATCCCATAATCGCAACAGCATCCTCGTGACTTTTGGAGCGGGGTCGTCCTTCTCCAGTCGCTTTTGGCTAAAAACCCGGAAACGAATCGATTGTTGGCCTTCCGATCCAATCTTCTTCGCAATGCCGCTGGCGACCCAGGGGAAGATGAGGGTTCTGTCTTTGGGGGCCGATTTGTCTCTTTCGAGCGGATCGTCAGGGACCAGCACGGCGAGCCTGGATTTGCCGCCACCTGGATTCGCCAGTTCGATCATGGCGGTGCGGTGCTCTTGTGGCGGAGGCTGAACCACCCAAGCGCAAGCAAGAAGCGCGGCCCACATCCTGTTACGCCCCCTCGGACTCCAGATAGCGCTCGGCGTCGATCGCCGCCATGCATCCCGTCCCTGCAGCCGTGATCGCCTGACGATAGTAGTGGTCGGCGACGTCACCGGCGACGAACACCCCGGGAATATTGGACTTCGTGCTGTGGGGCTGAACCTTGATATATCCTTGGTTGTCCATATCGAGAACTCCCCTGAACAGATCGCTGTTTGGCTTGTGCCCGATCGCGACGAAGACGCCGTCGATTCCACGCTCGGATTTTTGTCCGGAAACAGTGTCCTCGAGCCGCACGCCGGTCACCTTTTTAACGGGTTCAATTTCGCCCAAAATTTCGTCGACGACGGCATTTGTGACCACTTCGATCTTTGGGTTGTTCATCACGCGATCAAGCATTATTTTGCTCGCCCGAAACTGGTCGCGACGATGCACGAGCGTGACCTTCTCGGCGTGCCGCGTGAGATAGTTAGCCTCTTCCATCGCGGTATCCCCCCCACCCACGACGAGGACTCTTTTCCCCCGGAAAAAGAAGCCGTCGCATGTGGCGCAGGCGCTCACGCCGTAGCCTCCGAAGGTCACCTCCGAAGGAAGTCCGATCCACTTGGCCGACGCGCCGGTCGCCACGATGACAGTGCGAGATTGGAATTCCGTGTCCCCAGTCCAGATTCGAAACGGGCGTGATGAGAAATCGACTTTGGTCACCAGGTGGTCGTGCATCTCGGTGCCGAATCGCTCGGCCTGCTTGCGAAAGAGGTGCATCAATTCTGGCCCCATTATTCCTTCTGGAAAGCCGGGGTAGTTCTCGACGTCCGTCGTGATCATCAGCTGGCCGCCTGGCTCGAGGCCGGTAAACATCACCGGATTCAGACTGGCGCGGGAAGCGTAGAGCGCGGCGGTGTAGCCCGCCGGACCGGAGCCGATGATAATGACGTTGTGGATCATATTGCTTCTATAAGGCCTGGAGGAGCAAAAAGGTTACCATCGGACCGTCCTAGGATTCCTACGATCCATCGGGCCGGGCGCAACTCCCGACTTGCTCTTTCGTGACCCCACCCGGGATGGTTCACAATAGACAGGTTCGGCGTTGAAGCCGAGCGAGGTCCCATGAGTTCAGAAGAAGCCCCCACAAGGAAGGAGTTCGACCCGACTCCACGGCTGACGCTGTGCTTGGCGATGGACCTCAAAGGATCTACCACGGCTGCGCTCAAGCTCTCCAGCAAGCGGCTCGATCGGTTCAACCTGGCATTGATCAACCAGCTTACGCCCCATCTCGAGGCCGTCGGATTGGAGGAAACCGTCGTCAAGTTCACCGGCGACGGCTGGCTGGTGATGACAGATGTCCAGGAGGACGTTGCACCGCTTTGCTGCCTCGCCATCATCATGGCGTCTCGGTTCCAGCTCGAAATGTCGAAGAGCGCGACGATCGCCCGCGAAAAGGTTCCCGCGATGCGCTTGGCGATCTGCTGGGGGCGCGATCTGGAGGTCGTGCTTCACAACGGTCAGCGCGAATTCGTCGGCAGCAGCGTTCGGCACGCAGTTCGTGCGCTTCAGCTTTGTCGGGACAACGAAGTCCTCATCGACGAGACGGTGCGGACATGGATACACCACGACTTCGAGACCACGCGGTTGGACATGGATGCTCGGCTCGATGAATTCGAGCCCGAGAAGATGGAAGAAGAGCTCGTTTTGCATGTGCTCGATCGGCTGCGGGTTGAGGCGGCCGACGACCACGACGCGCCGGTGTACTTCGTCAACACCCTCGCCGTCATCGGGCGCAGCTCGGAGGCCGGACGATTAGCCAAAGGGATTTCCGATCAGCTCCAGCACGAGGCCGTCGAGCCCGGCGCCGACGACCAAGAACTGCTCTGGCGTTGGAATCGCCTCTTGGCCAGCAACGTCGATTATGAGACGGCACGTGGAATTCTCAACGACCTGCGTGAAGCGGGACTGCGGCCGGATGCGACAACGATGAATGCTCTCATCGACAAGGCGCAGGACTACCGAACGGAAAGCAAATGGCTTCAGGCCATGATCCAAGACGGCGTAAGACCGAACGTGTTCACCTTCAACACGCTTATCGACAAAGCCAATGATCCCGATCGCATCGAGAAGTGGCTCTCGAGAATGGAAGTGGACGGCGTCGAGCCTAACCAACTCACGCTCAACACCCTTATCCGCAAGGCCAAAGACCACGCTTTGGCCCGAAATTGGCTGCGTAGAATGGAGCAAAAGGGGATCCAACCGGATGCCACGACCTATCAACTTCTGATCGGCAAATCGGAGACATTTGAAGAAGCGCGCGCCTGGCTCGAGAAGATGTTCGAGGTCGAGCCCGAAGTGCCCATGGAGGCGCTGCTCTCGCTCATGACCAAGGACATGACGCACTTGCCCGCAGATGATCTGCTCCAATGGTACATCGGCCTGCGCTGGCACCCCGCTAAGCCGATGCACCGCGCTATCGCCGCGTATCGGCGAAAAGGCAAAATCCGCGATGCGCTCCGTCTCGCGCTCGACTATCCGCACACTCAAACGGCGCTCAAGCTGGTTCGCGAGCGCCCCGATGAAGCGCTTGAATACTTTCATTCGGTTCTCGCATTCGACCCAGACCATGCGAACGGCGCCTATGCGCTCGGGCTTTCGCTCGCGGAGCTTGGCCGGCTTGAGGAGGCGCGGCCCTGGCTGCAACGAGCGCATGAGCTCGCAGCGCAGGGTCATCGAAAGGACGAACTCAGCGCGATGCTCCAGTCGATCGAAGCCGGGCACCCATTCGTGCCTTCAGAACGAATCGGATCGAAGGGGGGCGGCCAGCATTGGCTGAAATAACCGCGCTTCTGTTTGGACGCGCTCCGGGGCCGAAACTCGAGGGGTGCCGGCGCTCCGTGGAATCGGTGGCCGATTCGATCATCGTCATCCATTCGGCGTCCGATTCTCCTATCAGCTATCAATGGAACGACTCCATCGCCGATCTCTATAACTTCGGGATCGATCACATTTCCGCCGGATGGATCCTGCTCGTCAACGAGGACGAGAAACTGACTGAAGGGAGCCACAGACGCATCCGTAAGGCCGTCGATAGCGGTGCAGCTTTGGCCTTCCGATTGACTCGCGAAACAAAGGGTGCGACCGGCGTGAGGCGTGCCGAGGCGATTCGCCTGTGGGACAGCGGCATTCACGCGCGCTTTTCAGGCTGCGTTTTCCCAGAGTTGGACATCGAGGAGTCGATGGCGCTCGACGTGAAGCTCTCGCACGAACCTTCGGAGACTGAGGAACAACGACGGACGGAAGATTTGCGGCTGGTCAATCGTGAGCTCGAGCTAAGGCCGGGTTCGATTCGGTACGAGGCAATTCTGGCGCAGCTCTTACGGCTCACCGGTTCCGGGGAGGCTGATATGGTCCGGAAGTCCGTGGTCGATCGCCTGCTGGCGGAACCTATGCTGCGGTTGCCTCCGGCCCTTGCGAGTTGGATCATGGTCGAAGAGCTTCAGAGCGTCGCACCGGAAAACTACACAGCGCATCGGACGGACCAAGTCGTGCGCGCCGGTTGGCGTCTGGCGGGACGCTCACCGAACGTCTTATGGGCCATTGCGAATTTGGAGCAGCGGCGCGGTGACCTTTTCTACGCCATGCACGCTTGGAACGAGATCGAGAAGCTGATCGAAACTCGGACGTTCGAGCCGGCATGCCCGCCCGATCCGATTGTGCAAGGTCCCGCACTTTTCCGGAATCTCGCTCAAGCCGCTCTCATGGTCGAACGCCTCGACATCGCCGAGAGCAGCGCAAAGAGGGCGCTTGCGCTGGACCCCAACGATGCTGCCACGCGGCTGCTCATCTCAAGGCTGTGAGCATGCCGATGCGCCCTGGATTGACCGTCGTCGTTATCTTTCGCGATTCGGCTCGCACGCTTCCGCGGATGTTTGATTCGCTTGTTGGGCTCGACGCCGAGGTCGTCGCCGTCGACACAGGCAGCCGCGACGACTCAATCGAGCTCTGCCGGCGGTACGGCGCGCGTGTTTTCGAAATCCCGTGGCCGGACGACTTTGCCGCGGCGAAGAACTATGGGTTCGACCAAGTGGAAACGGAATGGACTTTGAACTTGGACTCGGATGAATGGTTGTACCCTGATTCCGCTGCGGCGATCCATCGAGCGATGGCTAACTCCGGCGCCTACGCGTATCAAATCCTCCGCAACGAAGTGCAAGATGACGGGCGTCACACGGCTATGTACATGCTGAGGCTTTGGCGCACCGATCCACGCATGCGCATGAGCGGCAGGGTCCATGAGCACTTCGAAGAATCCGTGCTCAAGGACGTCGGTCGTGGTCGGCTGCCGATCGCCTCGTCGATCACAATTGGGCACGATGGGCTCAGCTATGGCGGCGATCTCACCAAAATCGACCGTAACCTTCGCTATATCGAATTGGAGCTGAAGGACCGGCCCGGGCAGCTCTACTATGAGCTTTGCAAAGTCGAATCCCTATTGCTCTTAGGCGATAAAACCGCAATCGATGAAGCTCGGCTTCTCACCGATAAGCTCCTCAATGTCGATTCCACAACAATCTCCGATGAATGCGCGATGATGTTCGCAAACTTTCTGACGTTTCTCGCAGACGCCGACCTCGAAGACCCTCGGCTTGGAGGCATCATCCGATTCATTCATCAACGGCTCTATCGATATCCTCCGGCTCTCTGGGCCGCAGCGTCGGTGGAACTTCGACTAGGGCATCTCCATGGGGCCTATCAGAATCTCTCCCAGCTCGACTGGCTCGCCACGACCGATCAGTACCAGCGCCTCAATGCATTCAACCCGGGCATCCTTCAAGAAGACTTGTGGGCAGGTCTTGCCGATGTTGCTCGAGCTCTTGGCAAGAAGCGCGAGTATGAGAGCAGCCTGGCCAAGCTGAAGAAGCAGTTTCCTGAAGACCCTCGGATTGCGACGCTCTTACACGCCTAATTTCCGGCAGGACGCTACTTTATGGTCGTCGTTTTGATATCCACGAGCTTACGCTGGCGGAATTCGTTCACGATATCATCCAATCGAAAATACACGCCGAAATTGAGGGCATTCAAGTATTGGTCGTACATGACGAACGGCTCGAAAGCGCCTATCACTTGAGATACGAAAATTTGGGCTCGGTACCACTTCTTGTTCGAAAACGCATAGCGATTGCCATAGCTGATTTGGAGCGGTCCCGCCAAGATGTCGAGCCGCGCGTGGATCTCGTTTCCGGCAATAACCGCGTCAAATGGGATGAATGGCGACCCAAAGTCGTGCGTGTTCGTGAACGCACCGGAAACCCTTAGCCACGGAAGAAATCGGGCAACGAGATCTACTCGAGGACGCACGAAGCCATAGCCTTTGTCTCCGCTCGGGAAGTTACCGGATGCGTCGATCTTGGTATAGAGGTTCAAGCCGTCCATCAGCTTCGATCCCCAAACGGCGATACTCCCCAGGGCGCCGGTACGGCTTTGATCGCCGAAATTTCGGCTTTGCACCCTTTCATAGCGAACCTGGAAGATGCCTCCTAACCGGTTGATCGGTCCTCCAAATTCATAACCGACGAGATAGGGCTTGCTCAGCAGGTCGGATTCTCCATCAGGCAATCCATACGGCACATTGAACGATGAGTTCGCAAGTATCGTCGATCGGGGCTGTCGATAAAAGGCCAAGTCGTCGCGATAGTTGCGCACATCGACGTTCTCGACGAAACCATCCGTGAAGTCCTCCCTCACAGTAGATTCGTTGAGCACCGATGGATCGGAGCCCTGCTTTTTCGATAAATTATAGTTAAATGTGTACTCGTTTTGAAAGAGCTTATGACGCGCGGCCTTAAAGTTGATACCTAACTGATAGAGGTTTCCAACGGTAATCGTGTTGGAATAGCCATAAGAGACCTGCCCGTTCGAAC
Source organism: Fimbriimonadaceae bacterium (assembly GCA_041911835.1). GTDB lineage: Bacteria > Armatimonadota > Fimbriimonadia > Fimbriimonadales > Fimbriimonadaceae > JAYROD01. The sequence continues at coordinate 9,377 of JAYROD010000120.1, forward strand.
GACCGATGGAAGGGGGCCTCAAGAATTGCGTATAGAACGAGAGCTCTTGAATGCGCTGCAGCAAGCTTTTTGCCGGCGATCCTGAAGCCTTGTTCCCTCGATAGTCGAGTTGAATCTCCTTGATTCTTGCGATCGGAATGCCGAAAAGACGAGCCGATAGGCCATGGATGACACCGGTGTCATCGCTTCGAAGGGTCATATCCCTGGCGCTGGTCTGGAATACGCTGAAATTTCCCGCCAGGAAGCTCGCATTGAGGTCTTCGAAGAAGTATTGCTGATTGTCCAAGGTGACTTTCTTGGCGCTTCCCCTCACCGGATGAAGCCTGACGCCAATGTCTTGTGCGGAAACCGCCCCGTTCTCCCAATTCCACTTGAAATCCGAGGCCTTGAAATAGCCGAACGGATCGACGATCGAGACCTTGCCATCGCCGGCGATCGTCGAACCATCCAACGCGAGCGAGAGGTGGTCAGCCGTCAATATGCTCGTCAACGTCGGTGCGGGAGTGGGTTGATATCTGAGGATGGTCTCGCTGTCGGC
>JAYROD010000121.1:0-3467 GCA_041911835.1 Fimbriimonadaceae bacterium
ATTCATAAAACCGCCGCGTGCCATCGAACCTGGGATCAGCGTAGTACTTCACGCGAAGGCCTTCGACGTTCACCCTTGGAACATACCACGCCGTCTTTCCCCTCTCCCGTTGGCGCACCCTGTCGGGCAATCGCTCTAGAACCACGGAGGACTCTCTTGGGGTTCCAGAGTCGAACGCCACCCTTCCATTTGAACCATAGAAGAGTCACGCACAATGCAGCTACAGAAACACGCCGAGGCGAGGAGAAGTTCACACTTCATCGTGGTCCCGACTCAGGACTCGGGAAGCGACCAACGCGCTGAGGAGGAAGGTAAGCGCCGTGAGCGCATAGCCGATGGCCGAACCGATCAATCCGAGTGCGTTGGTGAGGACCAGGACAATCGGCAAGCCGACAAGCCCGGGTACCACCTTGGTCCAAAGCACGGCACCGGAACGGCCCTGGGCGAGCATAAGGAGCGAGAGAAGTTGCGCCACCCCAGCGAGCAGAGCTCCAAGTGCGAAAAGTCCGCAAATCCAGCCGGAGTCAATCACGAACCGCTCGCTCGCGACAATCCTCACCAACGAGCTGCCTCCTACCGCGAGCAGGCCCACGACCGGCAACCCGCCGAGGAAGAAGATGACACTCATTCTCGTGCAGATGGATTTTGCGGCGTCAAGTCGCCTCGAGTCAGTCCCGTCACCGGCGCGCTGGTACACGATAGGGCCAAGAAACTGCCCCAGAAGCCCTCCCAACAGGTTCAACGGCATCGATGCGACCTGTAACGTGGCGACATAGCTGCCGACCGTCGCCGCGCCGAGCGCGGCATTCACGACATATCGATCTGCATAGTTCTGCGCCCATCCGAAGATGCTCCAGGCACCAAAAGGCGCGCCATAGGCAAGCATCGCTTTGAGCAGCCTCGGCCGAAACTTTCCGGACCCCGCGCGGCGCACCTCGCTCTTGAGGGACGAAATGGTGTAAAGCACAGAGGCAATCGAGCCAAGCAAGTAACCTCCCAGGGTCGTTGGGAGCGAGGCCCCTTGCAGATGGATTCCTACCACCATACCGAGGAGACGCAGCCATGGCGTTGCCGCGCTTACTGCGGCGACGACCCCTCGCCGGCGGGCGGCGTTAGCGACGGAGAGTGCCAGCGCGCTCCAGGACTCGACGAGGAAGATGCCAATCACAAGAAAGGTCTCGCTTCTTTCGAGCCCATACGGATTGCTTCCAGCTAGAAATACCGGAAAGGAGGCGATTAGGCCCACCAAAGTCGTCACGCTAGCGTTAGCGACGAACACGGTATAGAGCAAGTCTCCGACCGCCCCCTGCTCGTTGTGTGGTGCATACCATCGGAGCAGGGCCTGAGTGAGTGGTGATACGAAGAGCCATGACGGGAGAATGGTTGCGACAAGGACCAAGTTGAAAGTGCCGAAGGTCGCAGCGGACAAGACCGATGCGAGCAACTTCAGGGTTGCCAGTGAAGCAACTAGCGCCCCGGCCTGCCCCAACAGCACCCATGCCAACTCCGCAATATGACCCCGCCGGAGACCGGGTAAGAAGCGTTCGACTAAACGAGGGAGATCTCTCACCAAAGATTGGGAATGCACTGATGCGTCTGATCCGTTCTCAAGCACCACTACAGGGCGACACCCAAACGCTGAAGACTAGAGCCTCGCCCTGTCCTGCAACCGTATCTGCCTTCCTCGGCTGCCGGGTCCGGAACGGCCGCTGTTGGGGTGCGCCCAGTGCCAGTGAAGGGGATATGCAAGCCTCCTATCATGGCACATATTGGGTGCGACGCTCCGCCCATGAGAGACCGGAAACCACGCGGTTTTCCCATAGCCCCTTGGATGCCGCAAAGGGCCGCTGTGTCCACAGCTCCGCATCATTCTCGGGACTCAACAACCAAAACCCACAAGAGTGTGCCTCGTCCGGGGGCCGGTCGGCGAAACAGAACGAATCACGTCACAACTTTGTTAGTTCAAAGATGCCGCATCCGTATACGCAGTCAAAGCTCCGCATTGCGCTGGGGTCGGTTAGCGAAGTGTCTTCGTGCAGATCTCCCCGGTCATCCACAAAGGAAAACCGATCTATGCGGTACTTCTCGCCGAAGCACTCCAATAGATAGGTAACCGAAAACACTCTGTGAGCGTTGAATTCAATCCTCTCGGGCCCAATTGGGACAGAGAAGTAGAGCCTTCCGCCTTTCCTAAGCATTCGATGCAAATTGTCGAGCCCAAGAAGGTATCCGTCGTAGCTCACGGGATCGCCATATCGTCCCAAGCCAAAGTGTTCCAGGGCGTGTAGGCACGACAGGGAGTCACAGAAGTCGACGAGATCATCGCCTACCGGGGTCATCAAGTCAGCCTGTCTGAAAATGACATTTGGGATGGCGCTGGAGAGCGGACGTGCGTCGAGTACGTAGATTGGACGAAACGACGCGACGTGAGCAACGAAGCCATCCAGCCTTGAGCCGGCATCGACGTGAGTAGTTGGGTTCGCAGAGAAAATCCTTCTCGCTACCAATAGGTCCTGATGAAAGTAGTGACCCCTTGCTGAACCGCTCTCCGAGAATCGATCTCCCAGGCAAGGGTAGGGTCGTCCGAAGGGAAACACCCTAGCCGTAGATGCTCTCTGTCTTCTCAGTACTTGGAAGTCGTGGAGATACATCGGCAAGCCACGGAAGAACAGCACCGTCTTTCCGGGGTCAATTCCGAGCGTTACCATCAGGCTATAGACACTCCGCAACTCTCGTTTCAATCTCTGCATCTCCTCGCAATTGAGGGCTCTAGGTTGCCTACCCCCGGACCGTCCGAGGGTCTCGATAAGCGGTCCCGGTGCACCGCTCCGTAGTCGCACGCCCCCCCACCTTAGACACGAAGTCGGTCTCTTAAATACTCCCCACGCTATTGCGGCAAGCCGTTTTCTCGGTCAAGCCCAGCGCCCCGCGGCATGGTTGCCGCGCCCGGCTAAGAACCGCCGGGTTCCTTCCTTCCGCCCAGGGCGCCGGCGTGAGGCAGCTGCCGTGACATAAACGGCGCGGCGTGTCAATGCGGGGCTTTTCGGTCAGCACAATCCGTGACTAGCACCCCTCGGTCGCCCAGTTCACGCAGCGATGGGGGCTCCATCGTCGCGTAAACGAAAATGTGCGTCTCTCCCCCGACGCCCGTAGTTCTGCTAATCGATAAGGCGTTTCCCTCCGCAGCGGTCGTAAGGAAATGCTCGACCCGAGACGATTCAAGAGCCGCCGGCAGGGACCGAATTCGGTCACGTTCACGCTGGCGCCACACGCTGAAGATAGCCCAGACCGACGGTCGGAATGCGCGTCGAGGGGAGTCCGTGTCCAGCCGCAATGGTCGACCCCTAGCTTGAGGTAGTCCACGCGCTCGAAGCGCACAGAAGTTTGATCCTTCGTCCCTATTGAGTTGGCGTCGTATTCGGTCGTATCGGAGTCCGCGCCTTGAGGAATCGGCGAGCCGACGTTCG
>JAYROD010000122.1:0-9675 GCA_041911835.1 Fimbriimonadaceae bacterium
TATGCTTTTGGTGAGCTGCTTTGTAACGAGCCACTTCATGTGGGAGGTCGCGATGGAGATCAAGGAAGGACAGTTCACGACCTATCTCATCCGTCCGATCAGCTACTTCCAGTTCATGTTAGTTCGGAATTTCACGTGGCGATGCGTCAGGACGACGCTTTTCCTCCCGCTCTTTCTGTTCCTCATTTGGGCCTATCGGGGGATGCTGTCCGACCCGCACGTCTTTATCACCTGGCAATTCGCGCTCTCAGTCGTTCTCGGGCACTTGGTGAGCTTTGTCTTCGTGATGGCCATGGCGATGCTGGCATTGTTCGTTCAGGAAGCCCAGTCGATTTTCGAGGTCTATTACATCCCGATGCTGTTCTTGTCGGGCCAGCTCTTTCCGGTCGCCATGCTGCCGCCGTGGGCGAAATCGATCGCCGTGCTCTTTCCGTTTTACTACACGACCGGCGCCCCTACCGAGATGCTGATCGGGCGCATCCCCGAATCGGGATATCTGCAAGTGCTGGGCATCCAGAGCGCCTGGCTCGTTGGATTGTTCCTAGTTGGCCGCCTCCTCTGGCGTTACGGACTCCGGCACTACACGGCTGTGGGCATGTAAGCGATGTATCGCTAAATTGACGATCTAATGCTGTTCCTGACGGGATCGTTTTGTGGCGTTAGGAACGCAAGGGGCCCATCAGAATAGGCAACTGGCAGGGTGCAAGCCTTGTTCTTAATGACGATATGAGACGCGCATTCACCCTCATCGAACTTCTCGTCGTCATCGCGATCATCGCCATCCTCGCATCGATACTCTTTCCGGTTTTCGCACAGGCGAAGAATGCAGCCAAGAAGACGATGAGCCTGAGCAACATGAAGCAAATCGGCCTTGCCGAGACGATGTATGCCGGCGACTACGACGACTCCACCCCACCGCTTTACTGGTACGACGCGAATAATCTCTCGATTCCAAGCACGCAGGGTTTCTATTATTGGCCGGTCCTCATCATGCCGTACACCAAGAGCGAAAAGGTTTTCCTGTGTCCGAACGACACCGAATCTGATCCGATCCTTGCAGATGCCCAGGGGCATGACCGATTCGACCCCGCCAATACCCTCCACTTCTACATCATGGGTGCGAATCCCAGTTACGGTTTCAACTATCGCTATCTAAATACGCAAGTGATGTCTCCCGACCCGAACGGCACCAATCCGACGCCGTGGTATTTCATCGGCAATCCGCTGAATAAGATCGAAAACGCCGCGACTACAGTGATGTTCGGGGAATCGACGATGAAGGATAAGCAGCGACCGGGTGGAGGCGTCATCACGTCCACCATCGGATATTCCAGGATCGAACCACCATCGCGTTGGACCGGTAATCCTCCAAGTGCCACGGCGACCGGGCAGTTGTGGCCGCGATTCTCAAAGGATCTTGTCCTGATCTCCTATGTCGACGGTCACGCGAAAATGACTCCTCTCAAGGGCCTGAAGAACGCCGATCCCACCAATATCGACGCATTCTGGAATGGCACAGGCCAATAGTCCCAAAGCCGGATTGGAACGAAATTCGCTCCACAGCCGTCGTTGAAGTGGCAGAACCCGGCGAATAGTCCGGATTTTGCCACTGGGGAAGTAACAGTAGGCAGGGTCGGGCGTCGAATAATCGAAGCCCATGATGAGGGATTCTTTGAGAGTCAATCTAAATATGCCCGTACGCGTTCCGATCGCGAGTAGGGCGCTCGATATCGACTCGGACGAGGCGCTCGTCATTGAGGCGCGCTCCGGCGATTTCAGCGCTTTTGAGCGGCTGTTCGAGCGACACCGCAGCCTTGTTTACCGCTACGCCTACCAAATGAGCTTTAGGCGGGACGATGCCGAAGACATCGTCCAGGAAGTGTTCATCAGGGCGTTTCAGAACCTTCACCGCTATCGCGATGAGGCGAAGTTTACGACTTGGCTGCTTCGGATCGCCACCAATCTTGGCACCGATCGAGCCAGGATGGTCAATCGACGGCAGAACCTCGAGCAGCAAGAGGCGGCGGGGGCCCTCGAGTGGATGACCGTGGGCTCAACGGAAAACCCACTGCAAAATTTAGAGGACGAACGCCGCCGAATCGCCCTCAGAAAGGCGCTCGGCGCGTTACCTGCGCATCACCGGAATGTTATCGTTTTGAGAGATTTAGAGGAGAGGGAATACCCCGATATAGCCGAAATACTAGGCTGTACGGTTGGTGGAGCGAAATTGAGAGTGCTTCGAGCTCGCCGCGCCCTGCGGGACCGTATCGCTCCGCTCCTTGGAGAAGATTCCCAATGAAAAGAAAAGAAAAAGATCGGCTGATCGAAATGGCTTTCGAGGGCAGTGCGAACATGCCTTCTGGGAGCGAATTCACCTCCGAGGCGCAAGCCGAACTCAAGGAACTCCAGCGGATCAAGGAAGGGCTTATCGACCTGCGATCCGTCCCCGAGTGCCAACTCTCCATCGAGACGCTTCGAGATTCGATCTTGCGGGCCGAGATGAGGGCTCCGCAAAAAAGCCTATCGAGATTTGCCTGGCTGGCTCCGGCCGCCGCGGGCCTGCTAATCGTGGGACTCTTTGCGGTCAATCGTCTGAGCGCCGGCGCGGAGAACGCGGGAACCGTGGTGATCGCGTCGGCTCCGGCTCCCATGGCCAGCAATTCTTCGTTCGATTTGGAGGGGTTCCTACCCAACACCATCGTTTCCTCGGTCGAGGCGGCATCTTCGGGGTCTGCTCCGTTTGCTGTGAAGCCTTCAGTACGCCCCTCGACGGCTTCGCTCATGCGCGGTACGGTGCATCACAGGGTTGGGTCCTCATCCGCGAGGGCCCAGAATCAGCCTCGATTCGAAGGAGTCGCTGCAAAGGCGGTCGAAGCGGGAACGTCGGTCGCTCCAGCGGTAACCAAATCCCATCCGACGATCGTTATCATCAATCCAGACGTCAATGGCGACACCGGCGCAAAGACCGCTAATGAGGTAGAAACAGGCAGCAATGTGGTCATTGGCGGTTAGTCTTGCGCTCCTGGTGCGGATAGGGTTGCCTTTGCAGGTCCAGCAGCAGGCGTTGCCCTCTCCGGAGGTTAACATTTGGGACAAGGTCTCTCAGTCGCTCGCGCTCATCGAGCGGGATGGCAAGCCCGTCGGCTACGCCGTCCTCATCGATCCGTCAGGCCTGTTCCTGGCGCACAGTTCCTACGTGCGGGACGGCATCATGTACGCCAGGTCGCGCAAGGGTGAAGCGATAGCGCTTACGGCGATCGCCAGCGACGAGCCGACCCAGCTCGTCCTGCTAAAGGCGCAGCTTTGGTCGCCAACAGGAATCTCATGTATCACGGTCGCATCGCAAAAGGATCTTAAAGGACATTCGCTTATAGCCGCCCTACCCAGTGGCGCGATAACGGGCACCTTCGTTTCGGGAGACCGCAAAGGGGTCATGAAGCCCTCACTCCGTTACGTACCGCTGTCGGAGATTCGGTTCGAGACCCCAAATGACAAGGTGGGTGGCGCACCGGTCTTCACGATGGATGGCAAATTGGTCGGAATCCTTAGCGCTACGCTTGAACCGGCGACGTACCGGCCCGCGATGACCAAAGCCGAACTGGCTGGAGGCGCCGATCCCAAAGCCGTCTCGCGATCGAACCTCGATCAAAGCTCGAACTATGCAGGACCTGCAGGCATGACCGTGGGCTATGCGCTCAACTCAAACGTCTTGGAACGCGTTGTGGACGGCTTCCGCTCTCCGGATCATAAGGTCCTGCACCCAACGATCGGAGCGTTCTTCAGCGACGCCTTGGGACAGGGGGCGATCATACAAGCCATCCTGCCCGATTCACCCGCTTCGAAGGGCGATCTCCGGGTCGGAGACGTTGTGTTTGTGGCCGACGATCAGCCGGTCAAGGACCACTTCGACCTCGCAGCCATCCTTTTCAAGCAAAATGTCGGCAAAGCGGTGGCCCTGCAGGTCCGGCGCGGAAACCAAACGATCAAGCTGACGATCACGGTCGGACGACAGCTCGACTAATCGCTCGGTGAGGCCACGTCCTGAATGGTCCACTGAAGGGACGAAGTTCCGTTAAAGACGTTATCCTCGACCTTGAATAAGAGGTCGAGGCGGCTTCCGGGCGTGGCGGATCCGAGTCGCTCACCCATGGAAAAGGCCATTGCCTTTCGTGTAGATCCGTCCGGGGTCGAGACTCTCAGTCGGAGATGATCGGGATTGCGGGTCGGCTCGATTGAAGCGAGTTCCGCGTTTCGGACGACGAAGAGCGGTTCGGGATTGCCGATTCCAAAGGGCGCCAATTCCTGCAGCTCGCGTGCCGACTGAAGGTCGGCTTCCGGGCCCTGTAGTTCGGCGTCCGCGAGCTTGGCCGGAACTAAATCGTCCTCCGTCAGAAACTCTCGAGCATACGTGTTGATCCTCTCGCGAAACGTTGCCACAAGCTCCACAGGCAGAGAGACGCCGGCAGCTGCCTTATGGCCCCCGCCGCCGGTCAAGACGTCTTCGTGGCTCCGAATCGCTTTGCTGAGGTCGAATGCCGGAATGGACCGCGCAGAGCCCTTAGCCTCCCCGGTCTCAGGGTCAACCGTCAAGATGAACGCAGGCCGCCGGAAACGCTCGGCGACCTTCCCGGCAATGAGGCCGACCAATCCTCCATGCCAATCGGCGTTTGACGCTACGATTACCATGTCCCGATCGAGACCAGAATCGAGGATGCCGGCTATCGCTTGCTCGAGTTGAGCTTCTTGGGTCGCCTTCCGCTCGTTGTTCAGCCGGTTCAGTTCGAGCGCGATCTCGTGAGCGGCAGCGCGATCTTCGACGAGCAAAAGGTCCAAAGAGAGTGCCGCATCATCGATGCGGCCGGCGGCATTAATCCTCGGTCCGAGCTTGAAACCGATGTCGACAGCCTTTGGCGGAGGCGTCACTCCGCTTACCTTCATGAGTTCCTGAATCCCCACTTTCTTGGAGTCACCCAGTCGCTCGAGCCCGAATCGGGCGATGATTCGGTTTTCTCCGACGAGCGGCATCATGTCTGCGACGGTTCCCAGGACCGCTAGGTCGAGATAGGCGCGATAGAATTGGTCGACGTCGATTCCCGCCTCACCGCACAGGCCTTCGCATAGCTTAAAGGCAACCCCCACACCGGCAAGGTCCGGGAACGGGTACTGGCTGTCTTTCCGGTGGAGATTGATCACTGCGGCAGCTTCGGGGAGAACTGGGGGTACTTCGTGATGGTCGGTCACGACGACCGTCATCCCAGCCTCTTTCGCCATGATCACCTGATCGTGGGCTCCGACACCGCAGTCGCAGGTAAGGAAGAGCTTCGCTCCGAGTTCTTTTGCCGAGGCGACGGCGTCGGGATGGATGCCGTAACCTTCCTTCATCCTGTGAGGAACGTGGGGGCTCACGTCGCAGCCGATTTTCCTCAGGAACCGCGTGAGGAGGGCAGCGCTCGTTACGCCATCGACATCGTAGTCGCCATGGACGAAAATCCGTTCCTTTCGCTCTCGGGCGCCCAAGATTGCGGTGGCCGCTTCCCGAAAATCGGGCATCTTGCGCGGGTCATGGAATTGATCGAGCGTGGGATGGAGAAATCGATCAGCTTCAACGGGATCGGAATACCCTCGATTGGCGAGGACGGTGGCGGCAATTCGCCCAATCCCAAGTTCCTTGATCAAACGCTCGACCGCCGCAGGGTCAGGCTGTTGAACGATCCACTTTGCCGCCGGCGCCAAGCCGTTCAGGGAATTGGGCATGCGAGGCAGCTCCTGCTACATCTTCTCGACTTGGGTGAAATCCAGTTCAACCGGAGTCTCGCGTCCAAAAATGTTGATGAGGACCTTGAGCTTTTCGCGGTCTGCATTAACCTCTTCGATCTTGCCGGTGTAATCGCTGAATGGACCCTCTACCACGCGTATGACGTCGTTTTTGGCGTAGGCTACTTTGGGAGCCTCTTTCGAGGTTTCCAGGTTTGTGAGAATCCGCTTGACCTCGTAATCTTCGAGCGGCACGGGTTTATTGCCGCTTTGAACGAATCCCGTGACACCGCTAGTCGACTTGACCAGCTTATACGTGTCATCGGTCATGTTCATCTGAACGAGGATGTAGCCGGGAAATACCTTTTTGTCGACCAGGACTCGCTTGCCCGAACGAGTGGTCAATTCCTGTTCTGTAGGAATCAGGATCTGGAATAGATCCCGCTCCCAGAAACCTTCGACCATTGCTCGCCGAGTGAGCACATCTCGGACTTTATTTTCGTGGCCGGCAATCGTGTGCACGGCAAACCATGACTTCGCCATAGACTAGCTACCACCGGCGCGGAATATCTGAAGAAAAATGGTGTCGAAGACGAATGAGAGCGCGGTGAGAACGCCGATCGTAATGAGGCAAACCGCCATCACTACGCCGGTGAGACGGTTGGTTTCTTGGCGTGAAGGCCAGTGAACGTGCTTCATCTCTCTGACGACGTCTCGGTAAAAGCCCTTGAGGCCGCGTTTCTTGAGCGACGGAATGGCTACCGGCGCTGTCGGTTCTTTGGTTTTCTCGCTCATCGCTTCTTCTCGGAGACGGATTTCTCCGTCCTGTCGGGGAGGGGAAGACTCATGATACCACGACCAAGGGCCGAAAACGACCTTCGCTGGGTCCGAATTTGGGGGATGCGCTTACTTGCGGATAGAAAGGATTTTGTACCGAATCTTGCCCGCTGGAGCCTCGAATTCGACGACGGAGTTGACCTTCTGGCCGAAAAGTGCCAGACCCATAGGCGACTCGTTACTGATGAGGTCGTTGTCTGGGTCGGCCTCGACGCTCGAGACCATGCGTACTTCGAATTCTACAGGTCGGTCAACGTCCTTGACCTTGACGAATGAGCCGATGCCGACCGAGCCCGTCGGAATCAGATCAGCTTCGAGCATTTGTGCCGAGGCAAAAATACTTTTGAGTTCAGCGATTCGACTCTCGACGATGGCTTGTTCGAACTTGACTTCGTCGAGCTCATTGTTGTCCTCGCTGAATTCACCATGCTGTTTGCTCTCCCGTATGCGTTCAGCGATCTCGGGCCTCTTGACCATCGTCAAGTGGTCGAGTTCGTCATGCAGAGCCTTATGACCCTCCGGCGTAAGCAGGAGAGTGGCGGCTGATTGTTGTTGCTGTTCCATCGATTCCATGGTTTTAGGGCGAAACACTGGACCGCGTATTATAGCCGCATATCCTTCTGCACCAATACGTTAATTCTTCGGAAATCGTTTGAGCGTCGGGATATTCTCGGTTTTCGGGTTCTCATCGAGCACCGCAAATTTGCCTGAAGCCATAAGGACGGCTGAAACCCACGAATAATTCGGCAATCTGTTCGCCAACCGGATTTGGACCCGGTGCATTCCGAGCAGGTATGGTTCACGGGTGAAGCGCGTACTGCTGGTTTTGGGCCTTTTGGCGCCTTGGTGGCTCTCCGCGCAACCCAAGTCGGATACGGTGGACCCCATTTCGGTCCCGCCGCAGATGACTATTGTCGTCCGAAAGCACAATACCGGGGCTGACTTGGTCGAAGTCACGATGCTGCAGCCGCAATATCCTGAGGATTTGCTTCAGGCACAGTGTCAAGAAGTGGGGACACTGACAGGTTCGCCGGTTCGCGGCCTCGTGGTGTACAAGACCACGATCGATCCGAGCAATCCCAAGCTGTCGTTCGTCAAGGCTCAATTCGCGACGGATCGGCTGATCGACACTCAAACAGGCGCTTTGCGGTTGGAGCCCTTGATTCGATCGTTCGCTGGGGCCCCGGCGCCCAACACCATTTTTAATATGATGGTGAGTTTCGCGGCGGTAACCGCGAACCAAACGACCGTTCGACACTTCCTTTCTGACAAGGTAGCTGTTGTGGGACGATCTAGTTCGGGCACGCCGCCGGGTGTGGAGTACCGAATTGCGATCCTCAAACAGGATCAAGAGGGCATTCGCGTTCCGGATAGAGTCGAACCTGAGCCCCAAAAACCTGCGGAGCAGCCAATGGGATCGAGCAACGCGGCGCTGATCTGGAGCTTGGTGATCGTGGCGGCTCTGGCAACTGGGGCTTTGGTATACTTCGCCCTACTTCGGGGCGGACGCGGGACGACCCAAAAATAGCCTTGTGGATGGAGAATTCGAACTGAAATGCGCGACGCATCAACGCTGACGATTCATGAAATGATCGAGATCGCTTACGACATCGTGGCAAGCGACCTGATGATCAAGGCCAACAGTAAGCCCAGGATCAAAAAAGACAGCCTGGTCGGTGACCTCCCTGGCGATTGGCCCGTGCTTACGGAGGCGGACGCTCACCGGCTGCTCTCGACGCTCATGAACGAGCGGCAGATGAGGAAGTTCGATGAAACCCACGAAATGGACCTTGCGTTCCAGGTCGCGGACAAATGCCGAGTGCGATGCAACCTTTATTACCAGAGGAACGCTCCGGCTTCGGTAATGCGAATTATTCCCCTCAAGATCCGAGGGCTCGAGGAGCTGGGCTTGCCGCCCGTGTTGGGCGAGCTCACCAAGCACCGAATGGGCCTTATCCTGGTGACGGGTCCAACGGGTTGCGGCAAGACGACGACATTGGCTGCGCTACTCGACATCATCAACCGAGAGAGGGCCTGCCACATCGTAACGATCGAAGACCCGTTGGAAATCGTCCACTCCGACAAGCTCGCCTATGTCAGCCAGCGAGAGGTCGGGATCGACACTGAGGACTTCCAGCCTGCACTCCGCGCAGTTGTCCGCGAAGCGCCAGACGTCATCCTCATCGGTGAGATGCGCGACACGGACACCATGCACGTCGCCATGCAGGCCGGTGAAACCGGGCACCTCGTCTTCTCGACGGTCCACACATCGAGCGCCTATGAGACGCTCGACCGAATCATCAACATGTTCCCTCCGCACGAAAAGGTGCACCTTTGCCAACGACTGGGGAACGCACTCCGAGCGATCATCGCGCAAAAGCTCGTTCCTCGCGCAGACAATCAGGGACGTGTGGTCGTTCAGGAGATTCTGATTTGTACGCCGACGGTCAGCAAGGCCATTGAAGATGGCCACTTCAACGACCTCTATCATATGATGAATGAAGGCGCGTTTTGGGGGATGCAAACGATGAATCAGGGCCTCGCACGATATGTAAAGGCCGGAATAATTACCGAGGAAACCGCCTTGAACTACGCTGGAGTCGTGTCGGAGCTCAAACAGCTCTTGCGACGTTAAGGAAATGAGATGACGGAAGTCATCGATGCTTTGCTCAGGGAGTTGGTGCAAAAGGACGCGAGTGACCTGCATATTAAGGCAGGCAATCCGCCCATTATGCGGATTCGAGGTGATCTGTACCGATCCGATCATCCCCCGATGTCCGTGGAAGACACCCAGACGCTTCTCAGGAGCATTCTAAACGAAGAGCGTCTCGATCGGCTCATGAATTTCAAGGAGCTGGACCTCTCTTACAACGTTCCCGGCTTGTCGCGGTTCAGGGTCAACATGTATTGGCAGCGCGGAAAGATCGGAGCCGTGTTCCGCGTCATTCCGTTCAATATCCGAACCATCGACGATCTGATGATGCCGCAGGTCTGCAAGCGGCTCTCGCTGCTGCCCCGCGGGCTGATCCTCGTTACGGGGCCCACTGGGTCTGGCAAATCGACATCGCTCGCCGCGATGATCAA
>JAYROD010000123.1:0-13015 GCA_041911835.1 Fimbriimonadaceae bacterium
GGCATGCCGTCCAAGCGGCGCTTGAAGGAGACGGCCAAAAGGTGAGCACGGAGTAAGCCATGCCTGAACGAATCGAACCCGGTTCCAATGCAACCAAGCTCAACTCCATTCAGCGCTCGTTGCTCGAAGGGGAAGTCATCGAGTCGATCCGCACAGTCTACGACCCGGAGATCCCGGTGAACGTGTATGACCTCGGCCTGATTTACGATATCGACGTCGATGAAGACGCGAATGTGAAGATCCAAATGACCTTGACGTCGCCGGCGTGCCCAGTGGCGGGCACATTGCCAGGCGAGGTCGAGATGAAGGTGCGGGAAACCCCTGGCGTCAACGATGCGCAGCTCGAACTGGTCTGGGATCCTCCATTCTCCATCGAACGCATCCCGGAGCACATTCGGCTTGAGTTGGGGCTGATGTGGTGAGCAGTCGATGAAATTCAGCGCCCAAGAAGAATATGGACTTCGATGCCTCATCGCGATCGCGCGCTTGGGGACGCTCACTATCCCGGAATTGAGTCGCCTCGAGGGCCTCTCGCAGCCTCACGTGGCCAAACTGCTCAGCATCCTTCGGCGCGGCGGCTTTTTGCTGAGCAATCGCGGCCAGGCAGGAGGCTACATCCTGGCGAGGCAGCCCGAGGAGATTGTGGTCGGCGCAGTGCTCGCGGACCTCGGAGGAAGACTCTACGAACCCGACTTCTGCGAGAAGCATTCGGGAGTCCAAGAGGAATGTGCCCATTCCGTCGGCTGTTCGCTTAAGGAGCTGTGGTCTCGCGTCCAGTCGGCTGTTGACCAAGTGGTTTATCAAATAACGCTGAAGGACCTGATGGAGGAGTCCGCCAATTCGGGAGAATGGGTTGCCCTTCAAAAGGTGCCCAGAAAGGCGAGCCTTCGGGTGACTCAATCATCGTAGACAAAATGGAAACCATGCCAGATCCCACTGCGCAACCGTTATTTCCGGTCGAGATCACCGAGGAAGCAGCCCATCACCTCGCGCGGCTGATCGCTCGCAAAGGCGGACCTGGAACGATGATCCGGATCGGCGTCAAAGGTGGGGGGTGCTCTGGGCTCGAGTATGTGGTCCGGCTCGAAGAATCGCGGCGCCCGGACGATCTATCCGTCGAGATCGGCGCGTTGATCGTTTTGTGCGATCCTAAATCGGCGAAATTCCTGGAGGGCTCGACGCTCCAGTTCAGCACAAACCTCATGAGCGGTGGGCTTCAGTTCGAGAACCCCAAAGCCAAGCGGAGCTGCGGTTGCGGAACGAGCTTCACTCCGATCGATCAGGAGTGAGGGTCCCCGTAGGGACCGTCTGGGTCGATGGCGCTCTTTCCTCGGGCCAGCACCTTGTCCAGCGTCGGCTGATAATATTGCTTCGCATCCGGGTCGATCTTCACGGTTAAATCTCCCCCTTCCTGGCTCCAATAGAAGCATAGCCTGGGGTTGTCCAGAATTCGATCGACGTAGTTCGAGATCGTGTTTCGGAGGATATCTGCCACCTCGTCGTCGCCGTTCTTGACCGCCAAATTGTAGTGGTCCACCGTTTCAGAGAACGAAGTGAAGATCATGTTGACCAGAGCTCGCTCTTGCATCAGCAACCGTTGTCGGCGCTCGGGAGAGATCGGATGGTTCATCGCCTTCACTCGGGCGACGACATGGAAATAGTCCGCGGGTTCCGCAAAGAGGTGCGCTTGGTCCGGGTTGTTGATCCCCAGCTTGGTGATCTCGTATAAGTCCGCATATTCGGCCCGCATCGAGTTGATCATCGCCGTCTTTCGGTTGACCCTCGCCGAGACTGTGAGCGATATGAGTGAGATGGTCAGCGCGATGAGAGGCGTGGCAATGCTCAGAATATCCTTCGCGATTTCGTGGGGAAGCTTTTTCGATTTCTGAGAATCGATTTCTGAGACGTCTGCTGGTTTCATGGGTTCGGAAAGCTCAAGGGAAATGACGTATGATCAAGGTCAAGCGATGGGAGCTCTCTCACATTCACCTGTCCGGGATATTCAGTGGGTTCGCAGCCAATTCCCCGCCCTCGCCGGCGGTTTCGCGTTCCTTGAAAATGCGGGCGGTTCTCAAGTGCCTGCCAGCGTCATTCGCCGGATGACCCATCACATGGAGCAGTCCTATGTGCAGCTCGGCGCGAGTTATCAGAAATCTCGGGATGCGACGAAAACGGTCGAACTCGCACACCAACTCGCAAGCCGGATGATGAACGGGGAGGGCATCGGGCATACGGTCCTTGGCGCGTCGAGCACCGCGCTTATTCAGATGATCGCCGACGCCTATGGACGAGCACTCCCCAAGGATGCCGAAATCGTGGTCGCCGAGTGCGGGCACGAAGCCAATGTCGGGCCCTGGATGAAGCTCGCTGCACGAGGATTCAAGGTGAGGTTGTGGCCGGTGGAACCGGAGGCCCAAGATTGCACTATAGAAGGGCTCGAACGGGTCTTGAACGAAAAAACGCGAATCGTCGCCTTTCCTCACGTCTCAAATCTCCTTGGCGGCGTTTGGGACGTCGCGTCAATTGCCGAACGCTGCCATCGGGCTGGCGCCCGCGTGGTCGTGGACGGAGTCGCCTACGCACCCCACCGTGCGGTCGATGTCGCCGTTTGGGGCGTGGATTGGTATGTATTTTCGACCTATAAGGTCTATGGACCGCATCTGGCCGCACTCTTTGGAACTTCCGCCTGCTTCGAAGAGCTTGAGGGGCCCAACCACTATTTCTTCGCCAAGGACGCCCTTCCGGAGAAGTTCGAGCCCGGAGGCGTCTCCCATGAGGCGTGCGCCGGACTCCTCGGTACCGGCGATTACCTTTCATGCTGGACCGCTGACTCCCAGATGGAGTTGCCGGATCGGCAAAGCATCGTACGGGCCCTTTCTGAAATGGAGGCGATAGAACTCCCGCTTCAAGCACGGCTGTTGAAATTCCTCCAGTCTAAGCCGGGCGTAAGAATCGTCGGCCCTGTCTCAGCCGATCGCGGCCGCGTCCCGACGATCAGTTTCTTGTGCGCACACGCGAGCCCCAAGCAGGTGGTGGAGCGCGTCGACCATGCGAACATCGGCATTCGCTACGGCCATATGTATTCCAAGCGGCTCTGCGAAGCGCTCGGCATCGATCCAACTGAAGGTGTTATCCGGGTGAGCGCCGTGCACTACAACACCCTCGACGAAATCGACCGGCTCATTCAGGCGCTCGATCCCATACTGTGAAGCAGCCCACTTTCTTGGATGTACCGGATCCAGAATCGATGGAAAGCCTTGGCCAACAGCTGAGCCAACGCTGGGGCGCTGGCGACGTGGTTCTCCTGTCTGGTCCGCTGGGCGCGGGAAAGACGACGCTCGTGCGGGGAATACTTCACGGCCTCGGCTATACGGGGATCGTGCGCTCCCCAACCTACAATCTGGTCCAAACGTTCGAGACCGAACCGCCGTCCATGCATGCGGATCTTTACCGGGTGCAATCTCCCATCGGCATTGGCCTGGAGGACTACCTCTCGGATTTTCTGTGCCTGATCGAGTGGCCAGATCGCTTGGGAGAATTGATCGATCCGGCTGCCTGCTGGAAGATCGAGATCGCCATCGCGGAACCGGGCCGCACCGTTCGAATCCTAGAGCCCGAACGCGGGTAAAAGGATTCTATGCCGATTCGGATTGGGTTCGTCACTTGTGCGCACCTGCATGTGTGGGGCTATGTTCGCGCGCTGCAGTCCAACCCCAAGTTTCAGGTCCAGGGAATTTGGGATGACGACCTCGCCCGCCGGGACGAATTCGTGTCGAAGACCGGTTTGGCAACCTTCGAATCGTACTCATCGATGCTCGAAAGTGTCGATGCCGTCGTAATCGTCAGCGAGAACATTCGCCATGCAGAACATGGGACGGATGCGGTGCATATGGGTAAGCATGTTCTCTGCGAAAAGCCGCTGGTTACCCAGCTCGATCTCGGTGCTGAGCTCGTCGAAGCTGCGCCGAAGGCCGGCGTCGTGCTCATGACGGCGTTTCCATGCCCATATTCGCCGGCGTTCGAACGGCTCAAGCAGCGGGTCGATTCAGGCGACATCGGTGAATTGCTGGCAATCTGCTCTACCAATCGCGGGCGTTGTCCATTCGGTTGGTTCGTGCAAAAGGAGCTATCAGGTGGTGGGGCCATGATCGATCACACGGTGCACGTGGCCGATCTGCTCTGCCGGCTCATCGGGAAGCCTCCTCTCAGGGTAGAAGCCCAGATCGGGAACAACATGTACGGACAAGATTGGGAGGACACCGCCATGCTGTCACTCGAATTCCCGGGCGGGATCTTTGCAACCCTCGATTCGAGCTGGTCTCGACCAAAGAGCTACAAGACCTGGGGGGACGTGACCCTGAACGTCATCGGAACGAAGGGTGTCATCGAGCTCAACATGTTCAACCAGCAGTTCGACCTCTATCAGGACAAGGGCCACACTGTCGTCGGATACGGAAGCGACCTCGACGGCGCAGTCGTGGATGAGTTCGCCCGAGCGATCCTCGAGCAGAGCAAGCCTCGGACTACTGGCGACGATGGGTTGCGAGCTTCGAGGATCGCTTTGGCTGCTTACGAGAGCGCACGGGTTTCGCAGCCGGTTTCTTTGAAGGTTTGAGCCTGCTTCTGCTCGGCTCAGACAGCGGTCTCGGCTTGGCGGGTTCCGCTGCAGCGGGCTGCGGTTCGAGGCGCCAGACTGCCAGCGCGGTCCAGCTTTTTGGGCTGAAAAGGCTGGCCCGAACCGGCTGACCCTCGGGCGCCCAAGTGAGGATGCCTTTCGGAGTATTGGATATGCCCAGACCCTTTGGCAAGCGGAGTTCCGCACCAGTGTCGGTCGTTCTCAAAGAAGTGCCAGTGGCGTCGTCGATGCGAACGACGATTGGATTGAGAGAGATAAAGGAGACGGCTCCTCGAGCTTCCGTGAGGTTCTTTCGATTTCCGCTCGCCAGATCGAGCCGGCCCACCAAATGGGTGCCATAGGAGGTCTTTTCGCAGAACAGTACGATCCTGCCCCCCTCGGCCATCGTGCAGCTTGCCAGGCCCTCGCCGAGCTTTCGGAAGGCTGCCTTCCCGGCCGCGAGGTCCCAAGTCGCCAGACCCCACGTTCCGGAGTCGATGGTCAGCGCGGAGAGCTGCCCATCGCGCAGTGTCAGCCGGTCGCTTGTGTCCAGCGGACCGATCGTGAGGCCTTCGAGCTTGCCGACCAGTGCGGCTTTCGGTCTGGGCTCATCCAGGTCGATGCGAACCAGCGCCTCGAGCCACGGCTGTTTCGCCTGATCCTCCCATCGGACCAGGAGGTAAAGGTTACTGTCGACAAGCTCCCATCCGGAAATGCCGGATGCATGTTTCGAGCGCTTGCCCAGCTTAATGAGGGTCGAATTAGCCAGAAGCTGTTCATGATCGAAAAGCTTCGGGGTTGTGGAAATCTCAGGCAAAAAACTGGATACTGAGCTATCCCCTGCGCGTATAGTGAGGCCTCGCTGATCCCAAACAACCCACTTGCCGGAACCCTTGAAAAGCGTCAGCTTCGGATTGCCGGTCGTGGTTCGTCCAGGGCGGAAGACCATCGGTTGGCCCGCGCCAGAAATCTTGAATGCGCCATCCTTGAATGAGAGCTCTGTTGCAGGCTTAGCGAACGAGTAACCGACCAAGAGGCAGAACGCGAACATAAATCGTGAATAGAGTATGACTTGTCAGGATTGCGCCCGATTCGATGAAGACGGCCGTCGCTGCAAAGACGGCAAGATCAACCCGCTAACGTACGCCGAGGCGCTTGAGGCGTCGCGATATCTGGGCCTCAGGTCACTCTGCGTTTTCAACGACTTTCGAGAGCAGCTCCTCTACAACCGTAGAGGCGCCGAAGCGCCACGGCGTCAGTGCAGCGTTTCCAATGCTTCCGACAAGAGTACGGCATAGCCATCCGGGTCCGTCACCAGGAACGTCCTCTCACCGAAGAGTGGGTCCTCGAGCCCTCGAAGAACCGGAACGTGATTGCGCGAGAGTTCGTCCGCCATCGTCGGCAAATTGTGCACATGGAAGTTGATGACGAGGCCCCCGCTTCGATCGAGTTTGGGATTCTGCTCGTGTTTGGGCTGCTGGACGAGGAGAATCTCGGTTTGGCCGGTCGTCAGGTACGCGAGTCGATGGCCATCATAGCTCTCCTTTCTCCGGACGGGCAGGTGGAGCAAGCCGCTATAAAACGCCAGCGAGCGCTCCATATCCTCCACGTCCAAAATGAGATGAGAAAACATGCTGGCCACGATAACTCTGCCCAAGTGAGCTTTCGACGGCAGGAAGGCGATTCCTTCAGGGACTTGGCCTCGTTTTCCCGAATTCGAACCGGTGCGATGCCGCCATAATGAGTTCATGGATCGGCCCGATTTGGCTCCACTCTACAAGCTACACCTGGTCGATGCGGCGATCGTCGACATCCGAAAGCGAGCCGCGGCACTCGACCCTGGACGCGAAATCATGGCTAAGATCGCGGCAATCACCAAGGATTTCGAAGCGAAGCATGGCGAAGCTCAACGCCTCAACTCCGAAGTCGCCGACACCGAGCTGGCCCAGAAGTCCATCGAGGACAAGATCAAGAAGTTCGACAAGGAACTCTATGGAGGTTCGGTGGTCAACCCCAAAGAGGTCGAGACGATTCAAAGAGAGATCGTTCTGCTGAAGGAGCAGCGGTCGAAACTCGATGAGAAGCTGCTGGCGCTATGGGATAAGCTCCCGCCCGCCGCTGAGGCCGAAAAGGCGAGCGCCGACCTGCTCGATCGCGCCAAGCACGCGCTTCAGGAGCATCAAAAGAAGGTGATCGAACTCAAAAACGAGCTCGAAGCCGAATTCAAAAAGCAAAACGCTAAGCTGGGTGAACTCGTCAAGGGTGTAGATCCCGCGTTGCTCAAACAGTACACCGCCATTAAGGAGCGTGCGGGAGGGATCGGCATGGCCGAAATCACGCCGAAGGGAACCTGCGGCAGATGTGGAACGGTTTTGCCTGAAAGGACCATCGTCGCCGTGAAAGAAGACAAACTGACCACTTGCGAAAGCTGCCACCGCATTCTCTTTAGCGTGGTGCCTAGCGTATGAAGCGCTTGGCCGCCTTGATGGCAGCGGGGCTGCTTTGTGGATGCGCGAAGTTTCCAAACACCGGAGGTGGCGCCGGCTCAACGCGAATTATCGTGACCATGAATGTCGCCGGGAAGATTCGCACGGGAACCGAAGCGACTTCTGGCGGCCTGCCCTACATTTACATGGTAGGGATCAATCCGTCCACTGAGGAGAACCCGACGACCCTCGGACCGATTCCCGTCATTGCTCCACCCTGGGGAAATGGGTTCGTCGCAGGCCAGTGCCAGTACTTCATGTGGTGGAACCCTCAAGCGTCCCCGAAATACGGCCTCTACAAATTTCAGGACGCCTTGCTCAATCAGTTTCTGCTCGTCGGCGCTCCGGTAATCTCCGAAAACATCGTGGAAGGCGCAAACCGCATCAAGTTCGAATTCGACCTTAGTCAACTCATCCCGGACCCGATCGAGGCATCGCAGGTGAAATGGCTGCAGATCAATTTCTTCACGATGGATCGGATTCCGCAGGTCGGCACCGAGAAATTCTGGGACGCGAACGGGGATGCGCGTTCGGGCTTGGCCCAAGACATCAACCAGCCGATTCAGATTTCGCTGCGGACGAGCGCCACTTATGACAACTCTCGAGCATTCATCAAGGAGCCCGCGAACGACGTGACTGGAGCCAACGACCCCGATCTGGACATCGTCGACTGGTCGGTCGAGGTCCGCCTACCTCAGTCGCAATAAATGCCCAAGGTCAGCGTCATCCTGACTTGCTTCAACCACCTGGAGTTCTTGCCCCAGGCCGTCGAGTCCATCCTGAATCAGACCTTCCAGGACTTGGAAATCGTCGCGATCGACGACGGCTCGACGGATGGAACTCGGGAGTGGCTCAAGGATCGGGCGCGCGAGATCAATGTCATCCTCAACGAAGCCAATATCGGGACCTATGGATCGCTCAATCGGGCGATTGAAGCCAGTTCCGGTGAGTTCATCGCCATTCTTAACGACGACGACTATTGGGCGCCGGAGAAGCTCGAACGGCAATTGGCGGCGATGGAACCCAACTCGGCGGTGGGGCTGTGCCATGTGGGGGGCCAATTCGTGGATGATCGGGGCCAGGTGTTGAGTGGATCGCCCCTTGGATTCGAATACCCCAAGACGTCCTCGGGCATGATCCTCTGGGAACTCATCTATCACAACAAGATCATTCCGAGCTCAGCCATGCTGCGTCGATCCGCGCTCGAGCAGACCGGGCTTTTCGACGCGAGCTTCTTCGGCTGCGGGGATTGGCAGCTCTTCCTACGGTTGGCTGAGCTCTTTGAAATCGTATACGTGGACGAGCCCCTTCTTTATTATCGCGTGCACCCCGGCAACGCCAGCAGGAACACGGAGAAGATGGACGAGGACGACGATCGGATTCGAACATGGATCGAGTCACGCACCCCGGAATTGCTCAAAGCGAATCCCGGAGATCGCCGGCTGTTCGACGCGCTGGCTCACAACTACGCCTGCCTCGGGACGATCCGGACGATGAAGGGCGACGCATACGCAGGGCGAAGGGCTTATGCGAAGTCAATGCGAATGCTCCCACTGAGGTTGAAAAGCTATATTCGCTGGCTCGCGAGCTTTCTTCCACGCAAGACCTTCAGGGCGATGCGATAGGCTCCGCCTCCTCCGCTTTGGCATAGCAGCTCCAATAGAGTAGCCAGCCGCCAAACGCGATGCAGGCGAATACAATCTTCAGCGGCATTGGCACCCGCGGATTGAAGCTGAAGTAGCCCTCGATTGGCGCGGCGAGAAACATCATGATGATTGACATGACCAGCAGAACGAACGCGTCTTTGCCTGCCGCCTTGAGCGACTCGCCTCTCGAGCGTCTGCCTGGGGCGATGAGTGCCCAGCCTAAGCAAAGCCCGGCTGCTCCCGAAATGACGGCGCCGGAAAGTTCGGTCGATCCATGAGGCGAAATCGACCCCAGGAAGAAACCCAGCTTTCCGACCCGGGCCATGTCGAAGCCGAGCGCCCCCATCTGGACTCCGGTCGCCCAAAGGAAATAGAACGTCCCGACACCGAACGTCGATGCTGCGACTGAACCTGCGATGATCGCGACTCGCGGGTTGTTCGAGCTGTAGAATCCTTGCATCGCCATCATTTGGTCGAAAGAGCGCTCCTCAAACTTCCCCTCGCGCCACTTCGCGAACAGCTCTTCTTCATCCTTGGAGACGACGTATGAACGAAGATCCGGGCGCCCGACCAGGAGCGAGCTCGAGAAAGCTGCGCCCAAGAGAACGATGAGCGCGCTCGTGAAGACGAAGTACTTGCGCCTGCGGACCGTTTGCGCGCCGATGGCGAGTGCGCCCTTCAAGCCTTCGGCGAGAGACTTCCGCGGACGCCGGTACAGGATGCCATAGGCGCGTCCCACCAGAACATTAAGAAAGTCGGTCAGTTCGGCATTGGAAGACTGCGTGCGGACGAGAGCGAGATCGGTCGCCGAATCGCGGTAAAGCCGAACGAATTCGGTCAACTCCTGCCCTTCGAGCCGCGAAGCGCCCGATTCGGCTTTGTCGCAAAGGAACATGAGCCGCTTCCAGCCCGGTTCGCGACGATGGACAAAGCTGACCTCATTCATGGAGTGACGCTTTGCAGTATGTCGCCTGGGGGCAAACCTCCGAAAGCCCCCGAAAGACAAAAGAGATGGATCGGCAGATCAGAATATGGAGCCCGCAACGAAACAACCACCCATAAACTCACGTCGAAACTAGTGGTCGCCGCGTGTTCCAGTTTTTGGTCCTACTTGGCACAAGTCTTGCGTGTCAGGATGATCACGGGACAGTCTGCCTGACCTGCCACCGGTCGAGTTAGGCGAATTTGGCCCTCGCAAACGACCATGAATCGAGAGCAAATGCAGCACGAAGATTCACTACCGAATTACTTGAGCCAGCTCACCCGAGTTCCTCTGCTCACCGCAGAAGAGGAAAAGGAACTCACACGCATGGCCCAGGGTGGTAACGCAAAGGCGCGCCAACGCCTGATCGAGGCGAATATGCGCCTGGTGATCAACATCGCGAAGTCCTATCGCAACCGGACAGTCCCTCTCGAGGACCTGATCCAAGAAGGCGCGATCGGGCTCATGCACGCCGTGGAGCGGTTCGACCCCACGAAGAACTTCCGATTTTCCACCTATGCGACGCACTGGATTCGCCAGTCCATCGGCAGAGCGATCGATAACAAGTCCAAGGCGATTCGGCTTCCAGCGCACATCTCGCAGTCCCTGAGGCGAGTGGAGCGCGAACGAGCCAGGCTGACCCGGGAGATGGGCTGCGAGCCCACGCTCGAGCAGATTGCGACGGCGCTTGGGCTGAGCACCAAACGGCTGCTCATTCTCATGCATTCTTCGCACGACTTGCTTAGCCTCGATATGAGGGTCGGCGAAAACGAGAACTCCACGCTGGGAAGCCTGATTCGGGACACGAGCGCGGATGACCCCGAATCGAGCATCTTGACCGACGAAATGCTCGATGAACTGCAGCAGATTCTTATGGAACTGACGGAGCGCGAACGGCGAGTCATGAGCTGCCGCCTGAACATGGCCGGCGAAGAAGAGGACTTCGTCCGCGAGAACCTCGCCAAAGAGTTGCAGCTCTCCCGCGAGAGAATACGCCAGATTGAAATCCAGGCAATCAAGAAGCTTAGAGCCGTCGCAGTCCGCCGCAGGCTCCGCGATATGCTCGCGAATTAGCTACCCGGTCTGCCAGCTCTTCCAATAGTCGGGGTCCTCGATCTGGGCCGCCTCGGCCGTCAGCATCAGCGGGTGGAACGTATCGAGCATGACCGCGAGTTCTTCCGTCCTCGTCGCACCGAGCGACTTCTCCACGGCCCCCGGTTGCGGCCCATGGGGAATCCCCAGCGGATGCAGCGTGATCGACCCCTCCTGAATGCCCTTCCTAGAGCCGAACTTGTCGTTGCAATAGTAGAGCACCTCATCGGAGTCGACATTGCTGTGGTTGTAAGGCACCGGCACCGCTTCAGGATCGAAGTCGAGCATTCTCGGACAGAACGAGCAAATGACGAAGTTGTGTCCCTGAAAATTCTGATGGATTGGCGGCGGCATATGAAGCTTGCCGACGATGGGCGCGAAGTCATGGATGCTGAAAGCCCAAGGATAAACGAACCCATCCCAACCAACGACGTCGAAGGGGTGGAACCGATATTGGTAGCGCGTCAGACGCCCCCGGGCCTTTACGACGACGAAGAAGTCGCCCTTCTCATCGTGAGTCGCCAGTTCAGTCGGCGGTCGAATATCCCGTTCGTAAAACGGCGCGTGCTCCATGAGCTGGCCATATTCGTTTCGGTAGCGCCGCGGAATTTCGATCGGGCCATGGCTCTCGATGGCGATCAGCCGCACGGGCAGATGATCGAAGTCCAGGCGATACACCGTCCCCCGCGGAATAACGAGGTAGTCGCCGGGGTGAAACGACACGGTTCCGAACATGGAGTGCAGCGTTCCGGATCCATCGTGGATGAATAGGCACTCATCGCCTTCGGCGTTCTTATAGAAGCCGCTCATCTGCTCAGCGATATTGGCTTGATACCAAATGACGTCGTTATTTCCCATGAGCGCGATGCGGCCGCTGATGGCGTCGCCCCTCGCGGGCATTCTGGCAGTCAAGAGATGTCTGTGCCGAAGCGGCTCGGAGTCCAGGAATTTTGGCCTCACGTCGCCCAAGTCTTCCCAAGATTTGACTTCCGTTGGAAGGTTGATGTGATACACCAGGGACATCGGTCCGCTGAATCCTCTCGTGCTGATCAGTTCCTCTGCATAGAGAGTGCCGTCCGGCTGACGGAATTGCGTATGGCGTTTTTTTGGAAGATTCCCGAGTCGGACGTAACGAGGCATTAAATTCTCCTTTGAAGTGGTGTACAGTCTATTTTACTGGGCCTCAGGTTCGGAGAATGTGGAAAAAAAGTAGTCCACCACCCTAAAGAACTCCAGCCAACGTCCCGTTATACAGATTGTGGACGTTTACGTCCCCGACAGTAAAAGGCAATCTTGAGGGTGACCTCCTGAGCGCAAAGCCTATGGGTCTCGACTCTGTCCGAAAGAATCAGAGCCACGAGAAAGCCGGGTTGCCTGTCTGGAAAACGCGAAGCTGAATTGGAGGCTGAAGATGCGAATTACAGACAAGGAAATGCAGAAAGTGCTGCAGATGGGCGGGAATCCGACCTCTGGAGCCGGGATCGATGAAGAACTGGCGATCAAATCGGCAGATGCCGAATTGGTAAAGGCCGTCGTTCAAGACGTGCTCGAGATGCCGGATCGCGAAGATCGCATCGAGGAACTCAAGGCGGCCATCGAGGCCCGAGAATACAATCCGACCGGCGCGGAGATCGCCGACGCCATGATTCGGCGCAATATCGCCGA
This sequence comes from Fimbriimonadaceae bacterium, assembly GCA_041911835.1. Classification (GTDB taxonomy): domain Bacteria; phylum Armatimonadota; class Fimbriimonadia; order Fimbriimonadales; family Fimbriimonadaceae; genus JAYROD01. Next base: position 12,487 of record JAYROD010000123.1, read on the forward strand.
CCGCATCCGATAGCGCCTTCGACAGGGCCCTCAGTTCACCCCTATGGGACTGCGGGCCTTTCGAAGTCTGATGGGCCGCAGGCAATCTCTTCCCGCACGACCCCGACAACCCAGTCCTGCGATTTCGAACCTGGCCGCTCGTGCCAGTCATAAAGGAACCCGTCGACAAGCCTCTCTTCAGGCAACCGGTCGAGCAGCTTGTATTGGGGTAGCCAGATTTCAGCCAAAACCGGGTAGCAATTCGTCGGCAGCGGCGGCTGCATCAACTCATAGTCATCCGAGACATCGACCACCACCACTTTCGCTAGGTTGAATTCCCAGAGGTTCTCACCCATCTCAGCCATCGTCCGCCTCCATGCGTCCTGTCCGAAAGGACGATGGGAAGGATCAGATGGCGTCGCGGACCGCGTTATGGCTTGTCGGCGTTCAGATAGAGGATCGAGGCACGAACTCCGAAATCTCTCATATAACCGATGTCGTCATGGTCACCCATCGGTGCCGCCTCGATGCCGGTAGCCTTGTAGCCGAC
>JAYROD010000124.1:0-5987 GCA_041911835.1 Fimbriimonadaceae bacterium
AGGGCGTTCATTGCCTCAGTATGGACGGTTTCGGCACCCGCTGGTTCCAAGAAAAGTGAAGTGTCACAATGGAAACCGATGCATGCGCTGGATGTGCTCGAATTCGATCTCATTCGAAAGAAACTCGCAGCGCACTGCGAGACAGAAGTCGGCGAGGCTGCGGCGCTCGAACTGACGCCCGTCTTCGATGCAGAAGCTGTGTGGCAGCTTCAATCGTTGACCCGAGAGGGCTACGAACTTCTCGGCCATCAGTCGCTTCCGTCTCTTGGCTCCATACGGGACTTCCGAGAGCCTCTGAGGCGAGCGGAGCGCGGAGGCGTTGTCGATGGGGCCACGCTCTATCAGATCGGTGAATCGATTTCAGCGATGCGCTCGCTGAGAATGGCGGTCCAGAGCCGAAAGGACTTGGCTCCAGGCTTATGGCTGATCTGTGAACCGCTTCCCGATCTAAAGGAGCTGGAATCCAAGCTCAGGTCATCGCTGGACGGGAGTGGTGAAGTGCGTGACGAGGCATCGCCCGAGCTTGGACGTCTGCGCCGCCAAAGAGCCAGCAGGGCCCTGAAGATTCTCGATCGCATCCAAGCCTACACGAGCGGAAAGAACAGGGAGCTGCTGAGCGATCCGATTTACACCCAACGCGAGGGGCGGTATGTGGTGCCGTTGAAATCGGAGAACCGCGGCAAGATCAAGGGTGTCGTCCACGATACGAGCGGCAGCGGCCAGACGCTCTTTATCGAGCCGGAAGAGATTGTCCAACTTGGCAACGATTTGAGGATCGCCGAAGCAGCGGAGCAGGCGGAGGTCGCAAGAATACTTGCGGAGCTGTCTGCAAAAGTTGGCGCCCATGGTTCTGAGATCGGCTTCGGCGTGGAAGCGGCGAGCGACGTGGATTTGGTGCTCGGCAAAGCTCGGTTGGGCTATGAGATGGATGCGGTTGCACCCATTAAGGCCAAGAACGCCTCGATCAAGATCGTCCACGGCAAGCATCCACTCCTCGATCCGTCATCGACGGTTCCTCTCGATCTCGAGGTCGGCATCGCTTTTGTCGGCGTGTTGATCACCGGTCCGAACACCGGCGGTAAGACCGTCGCCATTAAGACAGTCGGCCTGTTCGCTCTGATGGCCCAATCGGGGCTCATGCTCCCTGCCGCGGAGGTTCGGCTAGGCTGCTTCTCTCAGGTGTGGGCCGATATCGGAGACGAACAGAGCCTTCAACAATCGCTTTCGACGTTCAGCGCGCACATCAAGAATATCGGCGAGGCGATTAAGGGATTGCGCGAGGGAGCTCTCGTGCTGTTCGATGAAATTGGCGCAGGAACCGACCCAGCCGAAGGGGCTTCGCTGGCGAAGGCGATTTTGGAGCGCCTACGCGATGGCGGAGCCCGAATCGTGGCAAGCACCCACTATGGAGAGCTCAAGGTATTCGCATACAACGCCGAGGGGTTCACGAACGCCGCAATGGAATTCGACCCCAAGACCCTCCGGCCGACCTATCGGCTGATCATGGGCGCCCCCGGTGCGAGCCACGCCCTCAAAATAGCCGAACGGCTTGGCATTCCCCGGCAGATCGTCGAACAAGCGCGGCAAGGCCTCGGAATCGGCGAGCAAGATGTGGCCCGAATGATCGAGAAACTGGAGGTCTCCCAGCGCCAAGCCCAAAAAGCGCAAGGTGAGGCTGATCGTCTCACCGCAAGGTTAAGGCAGGTCGAATCTGAGGCAGAAAAGAAGCTGCAAGACGCTAGCCAAGCGAAGAGAGAGGCTCGCGCGCAAGCAGCCGATGCCCTGGAGGAGGCGCTTCGGGAGATTCGGTTGGAGGCCACCGAAATCTTCGAACAACTCAAAGCCGACGCGAGCGCCAAGTCGATCGATGCTGCTCGCACAAAGCTCAAGCAATTGCAGGAGGCCGGCGCGTCACGGGCCTCGGAATTCCGCCCGGATGCTCCGAAGGGGAAGCGCACCGTCGAAGTCGCGCGAGGGATGTCCGTCCGTATCGAGGGGTATTCGCAAGTGGGCACGGTGCTCTCCGACGTGAAAGACGGGAAGGTTCAGGTGCAGATCGGGGTCATGAAGATGTGGGTGGAAACGAGCGCGCTATCGCCTGCCGAAGAGCCGGCGACCAAGAAAACAGCGCCTCGCCAGAGCCTCGGGCTCCAAAAGATGACCTACGCTACGACGGAATTGCACCTGAGGATGATGCGGGCGGAGGATGCCGAGATTGCGCTTGAGAAATTTATTGACGATGCGATTCTGGCCGGCCTGCCGAGCATCCGGATCGTACACGGAAAGGGAGAAGGCGTATTGAGAAAGCTCACTCAGGATCATCTGAGACGACACAAGGGAGTAAAGAGCTTTCGCGAAGCGGAACCGAGCGAAGGTGGCCAAGGCGCCACAATCGCCATGCTGGAGTAGCCATGAAGCATCTCATTTTTGCGGCCCAAGAGTCCAGAAAGCACGCCTACGCGCCGTACAGCGATTACCACGTTGGAGCCGCCATTTTGGGCGCCGATGGCAAGGTGTACAGTGGCTGCAACGTGGAGAATGTCTCGTATGGGGTTACGATCTGTGCGGAACGGAACGCATTGGGCCAGATGATCGCCTCGGGCTGCAAGGAGATACGAGCGATCGCGCTGTCGACGGTCGATGGCGGAACTCCGTGCGGGATGTGCCTTCAAGCGCTCCTGGAATTTGCTCCAAAGGATGAACAGGTGCCTGTATATTGTGCGTCTGACCGTGGAGAGGGCAAAACATACAGCCTGTCGGATATGATTCCGTTCGGCTTCCGATCGGAAGACGTGCGGAGAGTCGAGGAGTCTTAAGCAGCGGATATGAAGTATTTCGGACTGATTGCATTGGCGGCGGCCATCTGGGTTATCGGTTGTGGCGGAAGCGGCGGAGGTGGCACGACGACCTCCACGAATTCGACGAATTCGACGAATGCGACGACCGCGACGACGTCGACGACTGCTACAACTGCAACCACTGCGACAACCGCTACGACGGCCACTACGGCGACGACGGCGACCACTTCCACGACCGCCGGCGGAGGAACCACCATCTCGGGCATCGTGTTCGATGACGTGCTGCAAGCAGGCGCGGAAGGAGTCGAGGTGAGGTTCTATTCGGGTGGAAGCTTCGTCGGCTCGGGAACTTCGGATGCTTCGGGCAATTTCGTCGCAAACGTCAGTGCGGGTCCGACGACCTTCACCCTGGGGACGGTTCCGAGCTTTTATTACAGCGCCTTCACCTATCAGGGCAAGAACTACTCTTCGCTAGACACGACCTGCAAAGCCCCAGGCCCAACCGCCCAGCAGGGAGGCAACGTGCAGATGCCGAACGCCATCCATGTGATGTTGACCTCTGGACCACCACCGCCGCCCCCTAGCGGCTGTTTCTAAAGCTTGGCGCGTGCCGGATGAACTCGGCCAGCGCTTTTCGCTGATAGACCGTGAGGTCCGAAAAGGCGGGCATCGTCGAACCAGGCTTGACCTTGGGTGGGTTATTGATATAGCGAACGTACCAGTCAGCGTCCGGGTGGCGGCGATACTCATTCGTCAGATCCGGCCCGATGGTGCCTTGGGAACCGTCGATCCCATGGCAGCCGGTGCAGCCGATCGTCTCGAATAGCTCCTTGCCTTTTGCAGCGAGCTTGCGATCGATCATCGGTGCAGTCGAGACCGTGGGGTTTACGGGGGTAGTGGGGACGGGCCGAGTCAGCGGCGAGGGAAAGGAGACCCCGAAGACTATCGTAGCAAACGCCGTAAGGCCCACGAAGATCAAGAAGATTAGCCGCACAGCTCCGTCTGATAGCTTTTTCGATAGGCCGGGGAGCAGTGCGATGAAAGTAAAGAAGAGCCCCGGGATCAGGGCCGCGCCGAGCCAGCCTACGTCGCTTCCCATGCGATTGAACATGGCCAGGAGTCCATCCATCGGCCATGTATACCAATTCGGCCCGGTGTCGAACGAGGTATAGTCGACGACCGTCGCGGAGGGCCCGGATGGAACGGCAAACGTAGCGCATAAGACGAGCGTCAAGATCGCCGGAATGGCCGCCCCCAATTGGCTGACCGAGTGGTCTCGTCGCTTGAAGAGCGTTCCCAAAGAACTGAGGCCACCCACCACAAGCAACAGCGGCAAAAGCCATTTGTGGATGGAGACCCATGTCGAAAGCGTGTTCTGCGAGAAGCTTTGGCCGGATAGAACGAGGGTTCGAAGGTCAGTGCCAACCAATGGAACGCGAGCGGCGATGCCTGCCTCTATCACCGTCGTTTGGACCGAATGGCGATCCATCTGAAAGAGATTGCCGGTGACCTGGAAGAGAAAAGCGCACAAACACACAATCCAAGCAGCTGTCCATCGCCATTGGTTTGGGGGTTTGTACCAACCGGCCCAGAGCATGACGGTCAGGTGCAACGACCCGTGAATGAGCAGCACCATACTCCCCCAGTAGTGGTATCGATCGAGGGCGCCGTAGAAGCTGCTGCCCCGAATGGCCTCGACGGAACCATGGGCTCCCGCCAAGGTGGAGACGTACTGTGTCGCGACGAGAACTCCGGAAAGCAACAAAAGACCCGCTTGCACTGCCAGGCCTGCCGCCGAGGTCGCAAGCAGCCTTCCCACTTTCTCCATTCGACACTTGAGGTTACCTGTCCTAGAGTCCCAGTTGTGCCCGTAACCTACCGAGCGCGCCGGAAGTACAATCCATTGCAAAGTGATGCTTGAGCAGGAGGGCCAGCACAGTACCACTCGGGAAGATGAAATCGCCGAGATGCTCATCCTCGCCGCCCGCCTCAAAGAGGCGCATGGAGGTGAGCTGGATGATTCGGCGATAGACGCCGTGTCCGAAGCGACGGGCACGCCGGTCGAATATGTCCGATTGGCCCTCAATTCGGTTCAAACGAAGCAGACCCCCATTCAGCGAATTCGCAATGGAATTCTCACGCTCGATCCGGACGTACGGCGCTACGTTACGTGCAGCTGGCTGGCCGCGATCGCCGGGCTCTGCACGGCAACCGCGAAGACGTTCGGAGACCGGTCATCCATCCTGGGGATCATCACGATGCTGCTGGTGCTTGGCGCGGTCTGGAACTGCACCAGGGCTAAGGACGTGCGCGTTGCCAGCCTCTCGGGCGCGATCTTCGGCGGGCTGTGGTTCATTTTGTCGGCCGCATTTTTGGCAATCATTTCGATCTTCCTCACAACCCCAGCCGGCGCCAGTCCGTTTTTGATGTTCGCCTACATCGCAGGTGGGGCATTGGCGGGCGGCCTGAGCAAGGGGTTGCTCAGTCGAAACCTGAGCAAGTTGGGCCTTCGCGATCCAGTTGAAGATCGCCAGGAATTGCTGCAGCAGCTGGTTGATCTGCAGGACAAGCTCCGGTCGGGTGAGCAGAGCCTCAGCTTCCTCAGCCTCGACATCGTCGGATCGACGAAGATGAAACAGGTCTCAGATCCGCTTTCGGTCGAGTTCACGTTCAACGAGTACCACCGATATGTGGAGACGATTGTGCGAAAGCATGGGGGCAATATCCACTCGACGGCAGGAGACGGCATCACGTGCGCTTTCGACAGCCCCCAAGAAGCGTTCGTTGCGGCTCGAAGCATCCAATCTGGGCTCTTTGAACTGAATACGCACCGGAACAAGCTAGGCATGCCGATCCGGCTTAGGGCGGCGATCCACCATGGCACGGTACTGGCACCGGACTCAAACGTCCAAAACGTCAACTTCGCCCACGTGATCGACATCGCCGCACATCTCCAAAAAGTCTGTCCCGAAGGATGCGTTGCCGTCAGCGAAACCGCTGCCAAGCTGGTGTCCGGCGGCGCCGGAGCGATTGGGGCCGACATCGTTACTGCTCAAGAAGTGTCGGCGTTTGTGTGGAAGCCAAAGTTGCGCGTGGAGGCATTCGCATTGCCGGGAGCCCATACGGAAGGCTAGCCCTCGCCGTTTAGGACCAGGTCCGGCGAAGTGCCCGTGTCGTCGGTGTCTCCAC
>JAYROD010000125.1:0-6390 GCA_041911835.1 Fimbriimonadaceae bacterium
GGACCGTTTGCCATAGTCGCGAATCGGCTGGGAATGATGCTGGCGACAAGCCCCTTTTGTGGGGCCATGGCCGAAGTTCGGTTCGGGTCCGCCCCCGTTGGCGCCACCGTCATCATTTGGGTCTGCTGGCCCACCTGCATCTGGGTCTTATTGGGGTCGCTTTGATTTGTGGGGTCCATGGGCTCTCTTATTAGTATGAATCGTCGGAAGAAGGACGGCGGATATTTAGCAGGCCTCGAGCACGTGGCTAGAACGGTGCAAGCAGTCTATAGATACTCCGTCGATGTGTCGCCATGAGGTTGTTGATGAGAACTACGCGCAGGTTGGTTGACTTCCGGTTCTTGGTGCTTTCAGACGGTTTGGCCGCCGACTGCCGCATACCCGTTAACGCATCTTCTTTCATTCGACGCGAAAAACGGTCGTTCCGATCTGAATCGTGTCGCCGGGCTTCAGCGGCTGCATCTGAACCTTCTTCCCGTTGACCATTGTCCCGTTCGTACTTCCCAGGTCCTGGACGGTGAGCCCTTGGGGTCCTGGCGTGAAAACGGCGTGTTTTCGGGATGCCATCGAGTCGAATGCCAGCGAAATTCCTGCCGCTTCCCTCCCAGCTTCTGTGGGCACGCTGATGGGGAACCTCTGACCCGAAAGTGGACCGCTAGTGGCCACCAACGTCGGTATCGCGGCAGCGGGCATTGCCTGCGAGGCGGGATAAGCAACAGTGGGCTGCGAAGTGGACATTATCGGTTGGACTTGGGTGGCTTGGAGCGGGATATATGGCTGCGCAGCCATCGGGACTCCAGCGGGCTGCGCCCCCACTGGTACTTGCTGCTGGCCATAGAGCATCTCTGGCCCCATCACCCTTTGCGGCTTGCCGTCCTTCATCAAAAACTGCAAGTGAAACGGCCCAATCTGTATCATATCGCCTGAGTGGAGCATGGCTTGGCCGATCCTTTGGCCGTTCAGATAGGTGCCGATCGGTGAGCCTCCATCAACCAGGGTGAACGTGGCGCCTTGTCGAGCGATGTACGCATGCATCGGCATCACGTTCATATCTCCGAAAAGCGGTACATGGGCTCGTTCGCTCCGGCCCAAGAACGACTGCGGAGCATCTACGATCCATTCCTTGTACTCGTTTCTGCCAAAAAGCTGCCTAATCCACGCAGTCTTGGCGAGGTTTTCGATCAGTGCAGTCAGGAGGCCGACGAGGGCTCCAATCAGCACCACTGCCGCAGTTCTACCAACTATGCCAACTTCGGTGCCGCCCCGAATCTGGACAATTGCGTCGCCAACAATGGAGCCAATGAAGTCAAATGCAAGACCGCCGACCGCACCTCCGATCAGCCCACCGATTCCACCTTGAAAGGAGCGCGGCCAAGATCGTGATGCGACTCCCGGAACCGTCCCAACAAGGGCCCCAAATGGTGCGAACACAAGAGTTCTTGCCAGAATATGTTGGATGTCTACACCCGATTGCATCAGCGTATCGCCAAAAAACAATTGGGCCAGTCTGCCGCCTATCCGATTTCCAATGTAGCCGCCTATCGCTCCTACGATAATTCCAAGGAGTAGTCCCCGCAGCGCGAGGATCCTGCTATATTGCTGCCATCCGGTTACGAGGCCTAGAAGTCCGCCGATACAAGCACCAACGACTGTCACATACTGGATTTCCCAAATTGCTCCCCGCGGGTCGTGGAACATCGTGGGAGCAAATGGCTCCATTAGGAGTGCAGCCAGAATCCCGCCAATTCCTCCAGCGAGCATTCTGAACATCACGCGGCCCATGTGCTTATGCCTCGAAGCGGAATCGGACCGCGCCGAACTGGATCACGTCCCCCGGCTTTACAGGAGCTTCGCCTTGGACCTGAATGCCGTTCACGAACGATCCGTTGGTGCTCCCAAGATCCCGGAGGAGTATCGAATCTCCTGTCCTGACGATCTCGGCATGGTGGCGGGAAACGGTGGATTCGGAAGCCAGACAGATGCCTGCTCCGGCGTCGCGTCCAACCGAAGTGGTTCCTTCGATCAACTGAATCACCGTTCCATCGGTGCCGACGAGCTTGGGCTGCAACGCAACTGGTGTCGACGTCGCTGCAACCGCTGTCGGCACGGCGGATACGCCCGCATCATCGAGAATGATCTGCTGAACAGGCTCCGGCTTGGTTGGGGAGGTCGCAGGGGCGACGTTGCCATCCGACGCCGCGTTGGGGTCGGGAAGTTGCACCCCCAATTTGCCCAGTTGAGAACTCACTTTTTGCGGGTTTTTTTGGACGAACTTGAGCAGCCAGTAAAGCAACCCCAGGCCCAAAACCACCGAAGCTGCGATCACGACGAATGTGCCGACGGGGCTCCGCTCTGGCGCGGCTGGTCGCTGATTGGGACCAAGGGTAAACCGCATCTTCCTCGGGAACGGAGACTCGGCGATCGGAACATCTTCGTCGATCACGGCAACCACATTGGGTTCTATGGCGCTTCTCGTTCCCGAAAGGTCGACGGTTTGAGCTGGCAGCTTCTTGGTCTTGTCGCCGATCTTATACTCGACCTCGAGCTTGACGGGCCCTCGGTTCACCGCATAAAAGGTTGTCATTCCGAGGTCTTTCGGCGCGATGATTTGAGATTGCGTTCGATTGCCGCTCGTCAACGTGAGATGCGCCGTGGCGACCGGCTGCCCTTCGTGCTCGACGCGAGCATGGACCTTAAAAATGTATTTGTAATCCTCAGGCTGGATGTTCCAAGTTTGGCCAAGAGATTTGAGGGGTTTCGCCGCCAAATTCCCAGTGGTCAGCTCGAGCACAAAGACCTGATCGTTCGGTTGCGAGTCGTGGAATGGGACTACCGCGTCGGTGGCTTTCGTGACGATGCTCTTCTCTGGCTCGGCAGAGGGCAGCTGATCGGACACCCAAATTTTCTTCGGCGTCTCGGAAGTGAAGTGGATACTAACGTCCTTGGAGGTCGGGCCAGGCTGTGCCGACGGGCGCGACGAAGCCCCAGGGGGAGCTTGGGCCAGCGCGGCACAAGCTCCATTTACGACAATTAGTACGCAGGCCGATCGGAACAGCACGCTTCCGTTAGTTTAGCCCGGGCTTTTGGCAAACGGTCCGCTGTTTCTGATGCTAAGAATCCGGAGATGCCGATCTCACGCGCAGCGAGATCGCCTGCTGCGCCGTGCCAGAACACCCCGCAGGATGCCGCCGAGAACGGCCCGAGGCCTTGGGCTAACAGAGTCGCGATGAGCCCACCGAGTACGTCTCCCATTCCCGCCGAGGCCATTCCTGGATTGCCGGTGCAATTCACGCTGAGCGGTCGTTCGTCGTCTCCAACGATGCTGTATGCACCTTTCAGCACGACGGTCTTATTGAATTTCTTGATGGCTTGCCTCGTCGAACGGAAGCGATCGGTCTGTATTTCCGCGACGCTTGTTTCGAGCAATCGGCTCATCTCTCCCGGATGTGGCGTGATGACGCAGGGCCCCTCGGGAAGCTTCGCTCCCAGGCTGACGGCATTCAGGGCGTCCGCGTCGATGCAGCATGGGCGAGTCCACTTGGAAAGGAGATTGCCCAACATCTTTCTCACTGACGGTTCTGTTGTTATCCCAGGGCCGATCAGCATGGAGTCGAATTGGCCTTGGGACGCCAGTAGGACTTCGGCCGCCCCTTCGGCGATGACGCCGGCCACTTCGGGAAGCGGTAGGGTGATGGCTTCCGGCACTTGAGACCCGACCACTCGCAGCACGGAATCGATTGAAGCGACGGTCACGAGCCCCGCGCCAGCTCGCATCGCCGAGCGCGCCGCCAGCGCTGCAGCTCCCGGCATTCTGGCGCTGCCGGCGACGATGAGCACATGGCCGTTATCACCTTTGTGGCTAGCCTTGAGCCGCTCGGGAATCATGGCGGCTACCCATTGGGAATCGATGAGGTGGGCGTCGGTCGGCTCTTGGAGCAGTTCGCTGGGGAATCCGATGTCTGCGACGGTCCAGAACCCTGAATGCTCGAGCCCCAGACCTTGAAAGAGAAAAGGTTTCGGCAATCCGAATGTCACGGTCCTCATCGCCCAAACGCTCGTGCCCAGCTCCTCTCCCGTGTCGCAGGATATACCACTCGGAATGTCGACCGAGACCACTGGCGCACCGCTTCGATTGACCGCTTCGATTGCATCCCGAACCGATCCCCTCACCTCACCCTGAGCACCGGTTCCGAGAAGCGCGTCAATGATCAGATCCGCGCAGGACAGACATTCAAGCTTGCGCTCCCATTTCGGATCGTCCACGAAAATCGGCTGGACTCCTTGTGCCCGAGCGATCGAGCATTGGGTTGCCGCGTCCATCGAAAGATCCTTTTCGTGGGCGGCTACCACGCATTCGACGTCATAGCCATGCTCTTTGGCATGCATCGCAACTGCGAACCCGTCGCCGCCGTTGTTTCCTCTGCCGCACAACACGGCGAGTTTTGCGCCAGGAGGGATGAGATCCTTGATCGCTTCAAACACTGCCCAGGCGGCGCGGTCCATCAGGACCATGGCGGGTATCCCGAAATCGAGGCTCGCTCGCCGGTCGATCTCCCGGCTTCTTTCGGAACCTGCGATCCACATCATTTTAGGCGTCCTATCCTGGTGCTCTACTCCGTCCCTTTGCAACGGATACTACGCGGCTTCATCGGGAGCTATTGCGGATTCGACTCCTACGAATGCGATCTTGCCACCACACTCGCGGTGAACGTACGTGCGTCGACGGGCCAGCCTCCGAGATCGAGTGAATTCGAATCGGCAACGCTGACAGCGGTATCGGACGACCTGCCTTGGCCGATTTCTCTGACATTCGTAGCGGTGATGCACTTCGGGTTCGGCGCCGAGTTCCATCATGGCGCGGCGCCAGGCAGGGCCATGGCCCCGGGCTCGCATGCCGTCTCGATGGACCGCCAAGAGGTGAGCGTACTCATGGATGAGCGTGTCGCGAAGCCTTTGACTATCGATGATCACGCGGATACCAAGGGAGATGCTCCACGTGTCCAAGTGGGCCATTCCGGCCGTTGTGCGGTACGGTTTCCAGACTAAGCTCGGCCGAGTCTTCAGCGGGAATTTTGCGCAGAGTTCCTCCAACAATTCGATTGCTTCTTCATGAAGCGGGTGGGCCGACATGAACTCTTTTTTACCCCGGACTACTTGATTCCTGGGATCGAAGGAATGCCCTGAAATTGATTGAGCAGGCCGCCACCGCCGATGTCGCGGACGATCTTGAACCACTTGGGCGTTTCATACTTGTCGCAGATCGCCGAGACGCCGTCGTCGGCCTTCTGGGCCTTCTCGTCGATCCGGTCGGCGCTCTTGCCCTGAAGCTGCATGAGCTTTGCTACGGCCTCCTGTGGATTGGTTCCGGCATTGTCGAGCGTGCCAAGAATGTCCATCATCATGCCGCCCGTTTCCCGGAGCGCCTGGTCGTAGTCGTCTCGAATCGTTTTGCACTCTGCCGGCGGGGGCACCGAATTGAACAGATCACTGAGCTCGCGCCACTTGGTCCGCATATCGACGGTCTGGTCGACGACCTTTTTGGTGGGAGGGTTGGGAGGCGGAGCGTTGGGGTCGTCGTTGGTCAGGTCTTTGATCGCCTCGTCTGCGCCACCCACCTGGAGCATGGAGAGCGTGACCATCATGCTGGACACCTGATCCCTCGAGAGCGCGACGCGTTTTTCCTCGCATCGACGCAGGTGCTCGAGCCATGCCTTGATGTCGTCGGGCATTTTGACCTTTTCCGGGGGAGGACCGATCGTCACGCCGGTAGGAGTCGGCGTTTCGGCCTTGGTGATGCTCGCTTCGGGCGGGGTGGCTTGTTCTTGCAGCGTTGGGCTTTGGCGCTGGGCGCCGATCCGAAGCACACCGGTGGCGCCAAGGATGAACGCAACGGCAACGACGAGCAGAGCTCCCGATATGATCGCGATGAGCTTTGAGCGAGACGGCGGGGGCGCCGCGACACCAACCCCTCCGCTAGGGTCCGCGACCGCAAAGGCGGTACCGCAATTCATGCAGAATCGCGCTCCTGGGGGGACGGCGGCGCCACAGCGAGGGCAGTTCATGATGCTTCTCTATTATCTGACGGCCGAATTGGACGGCAAATCACAGCATCTCTATTATTGCGGTCTTGACGAGCGAATCCATTCAATGACGAAGAAAAGGCTCAGGGACCGAGGAACTCTTTTAGGTTCTCGCCGTCATTGACGGTAGAGCAGCCGATGAGGTTCGGCTCTCGAGACAAACCAGGAATATAGACAGTAAGAGCCGATCGATGAAAGATCTCATCCAGCCCGACCATCCGCTATTCGCACTCTTCCACGAGTTGGTCCACGATTCGTTGGCCGAAGAATTGGGCCGGCCCAACGAAGCGGAAGTGGAGGAATATTTGAC
>JAYROD010000126.1:0-7676 GCA_041911835.1 Fimbriimonadaceae bacterium
ACAAAACGACACATCCCGGATGAAAGTCTCCGATACAGCCGCTGCAATCCGGAAGATCGGGGGGGTCCGCAAGGTGATTTGGATTCCGCGCGAGCAGGCTTGGGCGAAATTCCAGAGAGACTATCCCGAACTGACGACCGGCGAAGACAACCCGCTGCCGGATTCGTTCCGCGTCACGTTGACTGAGCTCGACAAAGCCCCAGAGGTTGCGGCTAAGATCCGGTCGCTTCCGTCGGTCGATCCAGACGGCGTGAAGTACTTGGACGACCTTCAGCAGCTGTTATCAGAAGCGCTCGTACTCTTGCGAGCGATCGGTTTAGGCGTCGGCGGCCTCATGCTGCTCACGGCCGGCGTGCTCATTTACAACGCGATCCGCTTGACCATCGTCGCCCGAAGGCGTGAGATTCGAATCATGCGGCTCGTGGGAGCGACCCGCCTCATGGTCTCGACACCCATGCTGGTCGAGGGAATTGTTCAGGGCAGCATGGGGGGTTTGGTCGCCGCGCTCTTGCTTTGGTCCTCAAATGCAGCGGTCCAGCGCCTGGTCGAGAGTATGAGCTCGCTCGGAAAGTTGGCGACTTTTCCGTTGGGCGGAGCGAGCCTCACCTTGATGGCTTTAGGGGCAGCATACGGCTTGATCTGCTCGGCGATCGCTGTGCGTGACCCCGGAAAGAGGGTTCGCGGTGCGCTCTAGGACGGCCTTTGCGATCTTCGCCCTTTTTGCCGTTCTAACGATGCTGGCGGCACAGAGCCAGAAGCCCAAGGGCGTCGACCGGCTGAAGAAGAGCCTTGGAAAGGTCCAGGACAAGAAGAGCCAACTGCGACAGCAGATTAAGGCGAAGCAGAGGCAAGCGAAGGCCGTCATGGGTGATATCGAGAAGGTCGATGCGCGCTTGACCAACCTCGAGGACCAATTGGGGACGACCACCGAAAAGCTCGCAGCCGGCAAGCAAGAGCAATTCAAACTTGCACGAGACCTCGGCGTTGCAACGGCGCAGCTTACAAAGCGTAGAGCGCAGGTTCGGCTCAGGCTTCGCTCCATGTTCATGCAAGGAGACACCAGCCCTGTGACGGCGCTGCTCAAATCGAAGGACCTGGGCGATCTGGCGACTCGAAAAGCAATCCTCGAGCGCATCACCGAGCATGACAAAGAGCTCTTCGAAGAGGTCCGCTCGCTTCAGGCCCAGATTGCCGCCAAGAAGAAGCGGCAGGACCAATTGGTGTCTGAAATGATCGACCTCAAGCGCAGGCAACAATCTCAGCAGGGCGAGCTGAAGGGCGTGCGGAGCGAGAAGAAGCAGTACCTGGGCGAGCTGCACCAACAGGCGAACGATATTCGCAAAGAACTTGATGAACTCGACCGGGAAAGCCGCAGCCTGGCGGCCCAAATCCGTGCCTATCAGGCCAGCCGGCGAGGAACCGCACAGGAAGTCAGGCCGAGCAAAGGCGCGCTGCTCCGACCGGTGAGCGGCCCCATCACAAGCGGGTTCGGCTATCGATTCCACCCAATTCTCAAAGAGCGGAGAATGCACACCGGTCTTGACATCGGCGCCCCAACGGGCACAAAGATCCATGCTGCCGCAGACGGCGTCGTCATCTCGGCAAGCTATATGCGCGGCTATGGGAACGCCGTCGTGATCGACCATGGCGGTGGACTTTCAACGCTTTATGGCCATTGCTCGCGCCTCTTCGTGTCGGCGGGTCAACGAGTGAGACGAGGCGACGTGATCGCCGCCGTCGGCATGACGGGGTTGGCAACGGGACCCCATCTCCACTTCGAAACCCGCATCAACGGAACCCCCGTCAACCCGCTCAGCAGACTCTGAGAAGTCTTTTCGCATTCCTGGGAACCCAAAAGGCCGTAGAATGGCTAAGGTAGCAGTGGATTCAAGTTGTCCGTCTCAAGCAAGAGTTCTTGCCGAACTGCAGGAAATGGCGCCAGATGCGCCATTTCTCGCACTCGGGCAGACCGTCTTTTGGGATGAGCCGCTTAAGTCGGGACTTGCGCTGACATCCAAAAGGCTTGGGTACGGCCGCAAGTTCGTCGCTGGAGTCCATGATACGGACTACTTCGCCAAAATGCCCGGGAGTAAGCCTAACGGCGGATACAAGGCATTTCCGCACAATGACACGACTACCAAAGGGCTCTGGAGCGCGGCTGGAGAATTTTCGAGCCTTCTAGGTTCGGAGACGGTGGTTTCCGTCAAATTGCTGCACGCTGCAGGACTAAAGCTCGCCAAGCTTGTTCGCGAGCGTCCAGGCGTGCTCGACGAGGCGACGGAAGCTTGGGGATGGCGCGGGGTCGCTTCGCTTGGAGCTGAGCCCACGGTCACCGCTGAGACCCCGATCGGCCCCCTCTTCCCTGTGCTGAACGAAACGCTGAGTTGGGCGCTGGAAACTTCCGTCGCAACGATCGCCGGCCGCGATCGCGCCGCCGCGCGCGCACTCGCCGATCAACTCGAAACCATCGTTTGCGATACTTACGAGGTCTGCGATCAGCAAACGCTTTCTTCGTTCTTTCGGCGATTGCTGCCCGAGATGTACTCGCTCACCGCCGGAGAGACGATCGACCTCGAAACGACCGCAACCACCGAGCTGCTTCGGTTCAACAGCTCGACAGCCAAGTTACCGCGGTTCGATTTGCTCGAGCTGTTCGTCTCGCCAAGTACCCGCTTGGATGCCCGGCAAGCGTACGACGCCGCGATCAGGGGCAGCGAAATCTACCCCCTCGAGCGATTTGGATCTGGGGCGATCCCCTTCGACCTCGTGATTCCCGGCCGTGGGCGCGGGACGATTCGATTGGGTACGAAGGCCATTGTTGTGATGACGCCGGAACCGCAGTTCATCACCCTTAAAAAGCCTCTGGAAAGCGCCCAGCAGATGGCAGAAGCGATCGAACGAAAATTCGGTCCAAACTGCACAGTGGTTGGCAAGGCAGTCACCCTCATCGGCAGCCTGGCCCGAGAGTTCGTGTTCGTCTTTCATGAAGGGGCTAGCAGCTACGTCACTTACAGCGCCGACCTCCACCGTCGGTTGGCCTCCCTCGGCCATCCCCTGGCTCTTCACCCGATTCTACGCATCAAGTACGAAGCCTGGGATGCCCTCGATCAGTGCTGCACATGGTTCGAACTGCCTGAACCATTTCGCCGACCGTTCGGAGTCGAAGATCTTTGCTCTCCCAGTTTTGCCGCGCGCTGGCGGAAGGTAGCGGACGAGCAGAAACAACTCCTGGCGCGGCTTGGCGAAGTGCATCGGCCACTCGACCTCATCAGGATGCTCTCCGAAAAGGTCGGGGGTAGTTGGGAAAAGCTCGCGCACGAATACGAACAGATTCATCATGCACTCGATCACCTGAACTCTCGAATCGCAGAAATCAAGCGTCAAAAGCACGAGGTACTCGGGCAGATCCGCCAAGCGAAACGCGATCGGGTCGACGCCGAGATCCGAAAAGGCAACCACTGGCGAGAGCAAATCTTCGAGAAACAGCCTGTGGCGGCCGATTGGGAAGAGAGGAAACGCCTGACGGCAGCAGTCGAAGAGGCGATCCAACGGCGTCGGCGCCTCTCGCAGGAATGGCACAAACTTCAGGCCCACCAAGACGCCGTCGTCGGGAGCGCGGAAGTCCAGAAAGCCCACGAGAGCCGCCGGAACATCGAACTCGAAATCGAATTCAAGCGGCTTAACCTGGTCCGTGAAGCGGTCATCACCTCCTATGGGCTGGAGAAATCGGGGCATCGGCCCAGCGCCTGGTGGTTCCCCCTCGTGAGTTCTGATGGATGTTGGTTCAAGGAGACGATGCGAAAAGCCGAATACCGACTGGAGCCACTGACGTAATGGAACTCCCGTTTTGGAAGGCCGAGTCGGCGGGCAACGACTTCGTGCTCGTCCATGCTGCGGAATTCATGCACCACACGGACTTTCTGGAGCATCTGGCGCGATTCGTTTCACCGCGGCGCACCGGTATCGGGAGCGACGGCCTACTCGCTTTGGCGCCGACGGCTTTCGGGCTGCAGCTTCGCATGTTCAATCCAGACGGAACGGAGGATTTCTGCGGTAACGGCCTCCGGATCGCGGCCCGTCATGGTTTCGATCAAAACTGGGTGCCAAGAGAGTTCTCTATTCACCATTTGGATAGAGAAGTCCCCTGCTGGATCAGCGAGAATGGAAGCGCCCGCACCCAAATCGGCTCGGCCTCTTTTCTGCCGGATCGCGTGCCGATCGTACTCGATGAGGAGCTCTTCATGAGTCCGATCGAGGTGGGTGGCGAGGAACTCGAAGCTTCCGCAGTAACGACGGGGAGCACACATACGGTCATCCTGGTCGACGAGCTTCCCGGAGACGAACGGTTTCAGCGCATGAGCCGCCAGCTTGAGCTTTCGCCACTTTTCCCTCAGCGCACCAGCGTCATTTGGACGTTGCCGGTCTCGGATCGAGACTTGAAAATCCGCATTTGGGAGCGCGGAGCTGGAGAGACGCTGGGATGCGGTACTGGAAGCAGCGCGGCGGCCGCCGTCTGGTTCCGAAAACGCGGACTATCGGGCGCGGCAGAAGTGCAGAATCCGGGTGGGTCGATCCACATTGAAATGGCTTCTTGGGACGCTCCGATTACGGTCGAGTCGATTCCAAGAGAAACTTATGCAGGCGCCATAGAGTTGCCTACCGAGCTTAGCTCGATGCTTCGACGAAGCGCCGCATCGCCCGAAGCGTTTGCTCGCTGACGTGATGCTCAATTCCCTCGGCGTCGATTTCTGCGGCCTCCGCCGGGACGCCCAGAGCGGTCAGGAATTTCACAACCAATTCGTGGCGATCACGGGCCATCTTCGCGAGCATCTCCCCTTTAGGGGTCAGGAAAATGCTGCGATAGGGCTCTGTGGTCAAGAGACCCTCGCGCTGCAGCCGCTGGACGGTCTTTCCAACTGTCACATGGCTGACGCCTAGACGCTCGGCGAGATCCACGGCCCGAGCTTCGCCGGATTCTGCGATGAGTGCGTCGATGAGCTCGACGTAGTCCTCGGCGATCTCGGCGCTATGATCGTCTCGGGTTCGCTGGAATCGGTTGACCATCGTTGAAACTGTAGCACTACTCGTATTGGCCGCTGACGCTCGGATTCTCTCGAATGTGGGATTCGATCTCTTCTCGACTCGGGATCATCGAGGTGGCGCCCATGCCAAGACAATTGAGGCATCCTGCGGCAGAGGCGTACCTCAGGCAGTCGCTAATCGGCCAATTTTGATCGAGGCCGAACAGCATCCCGGCACGAAAGATGTCACCCGCGCCCGTCGAATCCACGAGGTCGGGGCAGGGATATGGCGGATAGGCGCGTACGGGTCGATCCGGCCCACCTGCGACAAAACCGTTTGGCCCGTCGCTGAGTATAGTGAAGCACCCGTGTTTTTCCAGCCATCTGGAGACCCACTGGATGTTCTTCTGGGTATTGGATCGCACTCCAGCCCAGTCCGTGCTGCTCTGCCAAAAGGCGACCCCTTCTCCGCTCAAGATCGGATCCTCCTCACGCACGAAATCCAGCAGATAGGTTTTCATGGCGAAATCCACAGCCAGCCGGACGGCTCGGCGCGACGCGTCTCCAGGATTGGGGTCCGCGGAAAACCATTGGCCCGCAGCGTACGGAGCCAAGGTTGGATCGGCGCGGGACTCCATCTCCCGAAAACCTCGCCCGAACATAGTCCGGTCCCCATCGGGAGTCACATAGATGTCGCAGAAAGGGGTCTCGAATTCGCCGGCAGGCACAAGGTCATCATCGACTTCGTTTTCCTTCAGCATTCGTCGGATCAGCTCCGCGTTGGCGCCATGCCCGATTGGATTTCCGGATAGCCGGACGCTCCCTTTCCATTTTTGGATCGCGAGAGCCGAGTTTGCGGCCTCTCCGCCAAGGAGATCCACCTCGTCGACGATTTCGGCATAGCCACCTTTCTCAGGCAATCGTTCGACCTTGCGGACCCGATCCAGGCACACAGTCCCGAAAATGATGACCATCGAACCGCCATTGTACGCCGCTGGTACAGTGGAGGCGATGATTTGGGCGCAAGGCTGCGTTTGCTTCTTAGCGTGGATCGCTTATGGGGTGGCGCTCCGACGAGGCTCTGATCGCCTTCAGACAAGACTTCGATCCGCCTCACGTGGGCGGCGCGTTTTGCTCGCCACCGCTTGCCTCTTTGGCTCGATCATCGGCATTTTGGGTGGCGTCTATGTCGTCGACGCCTTGGGGGGAGTCGCGAACGGTTCATTGGTCTGGTGGGCCTGGATTGCCGTGGCCCTGTTGGGTGCTGGATTCGTCCATCTGCAGGTTCTGGGAGCCGGTGCGCTGATCACGGTCGTCGTGCAAGACGAAACCGCCGCGCCGCGGTCCGCGTCCGAAGGTCAGGAGTTTCAAAGGAGTTCACAAGAACAATGAAAATGCGGTGGGTTTTGGGTTTGGCAGTATTGGCGCTTGCGCCGATGGCGTTTGGACAGGGTCTTCAGGATGAGCGCGCGAAAAAGTCGGATCAGGTTCTCGCTAAAGTACGGCAAATCGATCTGCTCAACCAGATCCTGCCTGTGCTGATGACCAAGGAGCAGCTCGACAAGATTCTCCCGGTTGTCGAAAAGGCGCGTCAGGCCGTAAAGGATCAGCAGCGCCGTGAATCGGAAGAACTGGTCAAGCTCGAACCCGATCTCGACAAGGCGATCAAGGATGGCAACGAGAAGGGTCTGATTCCAGGTCAGGAAGTGATCAAAAAGGTTTACGCCTACTTCAAAGCGTTTGCGATCACTCGGAAGTCGATCACTGATGAAAACACGGCAAACGTCATGGCTGTCGTCAAAGCGACGCTTAACGCCGGGCAAATCCGGTCGATGCAAAACGCCCTGTCACCTCAAAGCTTCGACCCATCCCTGGACGCATCGAAAATGACCGACGACGAAAAGCTCAAGTTCTTCGTTCAGAACATCTTGTTGGACCCGATCGCGTACGACGTCTTGGTAAAACTGGCAACTAAGGGCTAGCCCTGACGCTGATTAGCTTGGTTGTGCGCCGCGACCGCTTCGGCTTGCTGCTCTTGGAACGTCCGCAGCTTGAGTTCGATGGATTCGTCGGTCGCGCCCAAGATGCGAAGAGCCAGAATGCCGGCGTTCCGCGCGTTTCCTATTGCGACGGTTGCAACCGGGACGCCTGATGGCATCTGGACGATACTGAGCAGCGAATCAATACCCTTGAGCGTTTTCGTCTCGACCGGAACACCGATCACCGGCAATGTCGTCAGAGACGCCACCATTCCGGGCAGATGCGCCGCACCGCCAGCGCCTGCGATGATGACTCTGAGTCCACGGCCGCGCGCGGACTTGGCGTAGTCGAACATCCGATCGGGCGTGCGATGCGCCGAGACGATCTGAAGCTCATACGGGACGCCGAATTCTTTCAGCACGGCTTCGGCATCTTGCATGGTCGGGAGGTCGGACTGGCTGCCCATGATGATCCCAACGAGCGGCTGGCTCATGCCCTAAGGATACGACATCGCTGCAAAGCGTCGCGGATCCGCAGGCTCCCGATGCGGCGCTCCGGCCAACTAGCCATTTGGTGGGCTTTTAGACGCGTGGGATTTTCAAGCTCCCTTTGGTCCTCTCACTCCGTCCTTAATGACAAGTCGCGGCTTGGGTCCGGCCGTGTGGCGCCTTCGAC
>JAYROD010000127.1:0-2911 GCA_041911835.1 Fimbriimonadaceae bacterium
ACCCTGGCGCCGAGATTCACCCCACTTCCGCCGAATCATTAAGGCGGATTGACATCGATTGTGGCCGGCGGAGGAATCCGCCGGCCTCTTTTTCTTTGAACCTATCAGGTGACCTTTTTGGACGCGTTGGCATCAAATTGCCGTACATGTCGAACAGTTCGGCAGTCTCGAGCCGTCTTGAGGGTGCATGTTCAAGAGGTTGCTGCACGTTGACACTAACGTGCGGCGAGTGATATGATGGGTGCGAGTCGAAGCACGGATAGCGAATAATGGCCAAAAAACTCACCAGCGTCCTTGGCGTTGATATCGGTAGTCAGCACATCAAGATCGCCGAGATCAAGCTCCAAGGAAACGACCCTTCTATCACCGCGATCGGCATGGCGGCGACGCCTTCAGGAGCGGTGGACCATACGGGCGTGTATGACAGCGACGCCGTGGGCGCCGTACTGAAAGACCTCATAGCGGCATCCGGCGTGTCCGTGCCTCAAGCAGTCGTCTCCATCGCAGGGCAGGCTTCGGTCTTGGTAAGGACTCTCGAAGTCCCCAAGATGAACCCCAACGAGCTCAAAGAACACATGCAATGGGAGATCACCCGAAATATCCCCTTTGCAGAGAGCACCGTCGTCAGCGACTACAAGGCCTTCGACCCAGAAGATCCTACGGCTCAGAACATGGACGTCGTGATGGCAATCGCTCCTCAGTCCGCAGTGGACACGATCGTCGCGACGATCAAGAAGTCTGGCAAGCAGACGGCGGCCATCGACGTAGAGCCGCTTGGCATCGCTCGCTCTCTCCGGCTCAGTTATCATAATGAGCTGGCGGCAAAGACGGTCTGCGTCGTCGATGTCGGCCATAAAACGACCTCGATCAACATCTATAAGGACGGCAAGCTGCTGATGCCGCGCCAGGTCCCGCTCGGAGGCGAGATGTTCACCCGTGCGATCCAGGACGGGCTCGGTATTTCCGCTGAGGAAGCCGAGCAGCTCAAGCTCTCCAGCGCTTCGATTCCTGAATCCGCCTCAGGCGGAGGCTATACCAGCGGTGGGGCCACTCAGGCGTTCTCGCCTTACAATCCGTTCGGCGATGAGCCGATCGCCCAGCCTACCGCCGAAGCGCAAGGTGGCGAGGCTGCGGAAGGTGAAGCCGGCGAGGCGGCCGCTCCTGAGCCCACTCCGGAACCGGCTCCAGCCCCGATGCCCGCTTCGGTGAGCAGCGCCGAGACCGCGCGAATCTTCAACGCCATGTCGAGCGTTCTCGAGGAGTTCGTCGCCGAAGTTCGGCGTTCGGTCGACTACTTCCGCAGCAAAGGCGGAGAGGTTGACCTCATCGCGCTCTGCGGTGGAGGCTCCAAGATTCCCGGCCTAACGGATTTCCTGGGCAAGGCCATTGGCATTCAGTGTGAAATGTACGATCCATTGAAGGGCATCCCGATCAATGCGAAGAAGCTCGACGCAGGCTTCATCGAGCATAATCGGCAAGACTTTGCAGTCGCTGTGGGGAATGGCCTGCACATCGCATTCGAGTAGGACACACGCATGAAGCTTAATCTCCTGCCAACCAGCATTTCCAAGGAAGGTCAACAGAAGACCGCGGTTATCGCGTCGATTCTGCTCGCAGTCGTGGGCATCATCGGCTGCGTGTTCATGATCATCACTTCGAAAAAGCGTCTCGACGATGCCAGGGCAAAGGCCGATGAGATTCGGCCTCAAGCCGAAGAGGCCGTCCGGATCGCTCAAGAGGCGGACACGATCATTCAGAGCGGCACCGGAATCCAGCGCAACAGCCGCTTGGCCGCCGCAATGATCGAGCACAGCGCGGTGTATCCCAACCTTTACCGAGAAGTTATGGGCTACATCCCGAGCTTCTATCGGATCACAAGCCTGACCGCCGCGCCGAGCGGGGATAACCAGTGCACGGTGACGATGACCGGGGTGATCCAAACCTATGAGCAGTATGCGAATCTTATGCTGGCATTGCTCAGAATCCCGACTGCCATCAATGTGACTCGATCGGGATATCAAATCGTTGACAAGTACGTGCCTGGACTCGATTCGAACGACCAGGTCGGCATTCCGATCAAGCCGGGCGAATCCAGGCTTTCCTCGAATCCGCTGCAGCGACTGGATCAGCTCATTGCGGCCAATGCAGGTCCAGGGGATTCGGCTTACCTCAACGTGAGCGGCTTCGGATCGAATGACCCCGGGGCCAAGGGTCCGATGCCAAGTTGGTCGCAGGTGACCGTATCCGTCACGCTCCAATCCGGTGCGGTCGACGGCAAGCAAGTTTCCCGTGACATCCGAACTCCCGATCCGCGGGCGACCCTCGCTCAGCAGACCGGCACGCCGCCACCTCCGGCAGGTGGAGGCGGCGCCACGACGCCTCCGAGGGGAGCACCGCAAACACCACCACCAGGCGGCAAGAACGCTGGGGCAAACGAGGAGTAAGCAGAAGCCATGAAGCTAGGAGCAGGAACTGTTTTGATCATCGGCCTCGCGATAGCGTTCATCGCGCTATCGTACGGGTTCTTCCAGCATTGGCAGCCGAACAATACCGAAGCGGCTTATTGGGACACCAATGCCGAATTGCTGCAAGCCGAAGCCGACAAAAAGGGCCAAGCCATCAAGCGCAAGGAGCTGGCTCAGAAACTCGTGGACGAAGAGGCAGCCAAATGGCAGGTCATCGTCGAGCAGAAGACTCCTCCTGCCAATTTGCAGCAGGGTGGCATCAACCTGGCGGTCAATCGTTGGCAGTTGACCGTACAGGCTCAAGTTTTCCGAAACAACATACAGCGAGCCGTTAACCGGCAGCTCAAAATTGGGGGCGTGACCGTCGTCAATGGGCCAGAAATCCCCAAGCCGGGCGACAATGCGAGCTCGATCATCTCGGATTACTTCAACTATCCCGCGATCTC
>JAYROD010000128.1:0-4041 GCA_041911835.1 Fimbriimonadaceae bacterium
AACACCCTGCAGGCGATCTCTCCTCTATTGGCGACCAAAACCTTTCTAAACATTCAGTACTTCTCGTGTCCGGGATGCGGGCATTTCACCTTGCCAGTTTGGGGGTCGTATTGGTAAGGTTCATGGCCGATGGGGCATTCCAAAAAAGATGGACCGAGCTTCGTCTCGGTCAAGCTTTGAACTGGCTCGTCGCCAGTCGGATTGAGGATCTCCAGGGACTGCCGAATTTGGCGAAGCTGTTCCATACACTTCTCGTCTTTGGCTCGCGCCAACCCGCGCCCGACGATCGTTTCGCCGACATGGTCTTTCCGCTCACTGAGTTCGCCGTTGCCGGCCATACCGAATCCTCGAAAGAGGAAGAAGAGCACCAGTCCGATGAGAAGTGCGACGGCCACCAATGTACCGACTAGGCTGCTTCCCCGTTGCTTGGATCTCATGATGCGCTCCGAATGGTCGCGATCGCCTGGCCATACTGAACGGGCTCTCCCTGACGGACCTGAATTTCGCTGATTTCGCCGTCAAACGCGGACTCGATGTCGTTGGGAAGCCCTAATGCCATGATCGTTCCGACGACATCGCCGACTTTGACTGACTGTCCCACCGAAACCCGAATTTCGCCGCAATAGCCGACCCACGGCGCAATCACGGTCTTGACTGGAGGATCGATCGAAGCGCTGGGTACCTCTTCGAATTCGACCACGCCAGGTAAACCCGAACCCTCACCATCTTCGCCGAGCCGAGCTTGGAACCGCTCCCCATCGACCTCGAGCCGCACCGAAGTGAAGCCGTATTCGCGGGCCGTCTTGAGCGCGTACCGAATGGTTTCGGCGTCGAGTCCAGGCATACCGGGAGTGTACCGCAGGTTCAAATGAGCCCAGAATCTTATGGTTCAAAAAAAAAAAATTGGGAATGCACTGTGGAGAGGAGGGAGAGAGAGTGTGCATTCCCAGAGGGGTCACCGGTTTCCCGGTGTGTTTGCGTCCTTATGCGATTGTTTCGCTTGTTGCGTCACCTTTTCTAACACCGCGAATCGTCGATTGATTCCATTCGTCTTTTCAAATCTCGTTTCGAACCGCTATTTGCGCCCAATCCGACAAGTTTTGGAAGTCCTGCAAATGCAGTTGAACCGGCGGGCCTGACCAGCCCTGGTCCTAGGTCCGAGGAAGGCGCAAGTCGGATTCATGTCCGAATCCCTGTTAGCTTTGCCGGGGTCTTGACGCCGGGACTCATGGAAAACATGACTTGGCGGGAGCGGCGGCATGGTCGCGGCGAGGCGGCCAAGGATGAGGCGATGGTGGTGAAGGAGATTCTCACGCGAATCGGATGGTTCTCAAAATTCGAGCTGGGGCTAAAAGGCATGGGGGAGCGTGGCCGTGGTAGCAGATAGTGTTCTCGTCGATGCTTCGGAAGTCCGGGTATCCAAATCACCCGTCGTTTTCACCTGCGAGGGGATTGGAAGCTGCGTGAGTCTTTGCGCATTCGATCCGATCAGCAAGGTCGGCGGAATGGCTCATGTGATGCTCCCCGCAAACAGCGGGTCAGACCAAGAGCAGAGGCCGGCCCGTTATGCAGAATTGGCGGTCCAGTCGCTTCTCGATGAAATGTCCGCTCTGGGGGCAAAAACCGAAAGAACTTTGGTTGCGATGGCAGGTGGCGCACAGGTGATGGAGTCGAGTGACATCTGGAACATTGGGGCCCTGAACACGATTGCGCTAAAGCAGGCCGTCGACGATCGCTCACTCACCCGTGTCGCAGAAGACCTTGGAGGCGTTCAAGGCCGAAACGTAACGTTCTGCATGGGATCTGGCGAAATCCGAGTGACAACGATTGGAGGCCAGGAGTCGGTGCTCTGCAATATTCGCCAAACCGCGGTCGACAGGGGGGAGCGTTCATGCTGACATTGGAAGAGGTCGTCTCGAAAACGACGGACTTGCCGTCCTTTCCAAAAGCTGCACTCCTAGTCATTCAGCTCTCTGAAAGCAGCAGCGCCACGGCAGGCGCCGTCGCCCAAGCTATAGGACAAGACCCGGCGCTCTGCATCCGCGTACTTCGGTTGGCGAACAGCGCCTATTACGGCCTTTCGAGGCAGGTCAGCGATCTCCAGGAGGCGGTCGTTGTGCTCGGCATGAAGTCCATCAAGAACCTAGCCCTGATCGCGTCCACTTATCCTTGGTTGAATCGAGCCCTCGCTGGCTATTGCCTTGGGCCGAAACAGATGTGGACCCATGCCATCGGTACTGCGATGGGGGCGCAATTCATCGCTCAACTAGCTAGGGTTCCGAATGATGACACTGCCTTTACTGCCGGACTTCTTCATGATCTCGGCAAGGTAGCCCTTAGCGTCTGGCTGGAAAATCGAATGGCACCGATGGTGGCGCTCGCAAAGCGGGACGACCTGACATTCGACGCCGCCGAGAGAAAGGTCCTCGGCTATGACCACACCCAAGTGGGGGAGCACCTCGCCGATTCATGGTGCCTGCCGGAATCGTTGGTACAGGCCATCCGATATCACCACGACCCGAACTCCTGCCAATCCAATTCTCAGATCGTGGACTGTGTCCACTTGGCGGACTGCATGACGATGTCGATGGGTTACGGCTTGGGTGGCGACGGCTTGCTCTACAAGGTTTACGAGGAGCCATTCCAACGACTCGGCCTCACGCCTGCAGACCTAAATCGGACCGCCGAGAAACTGGATGACAATTTCAAAGCGCACGAAGAAATCTTCGAAGAGCTCATTGCGGCCTAGGGCGCGTGCAACCTAAGCTCTCAGAGCTTCGTACGCCCAATTGATGAAGCGTCAGCGGTTCCCTGGCATCAGTGTCGATGCCTTTGTCTCAGAGAGCGATCGTCGCGCTCTGGAGGCCCTCAAGCGTGTGCCGCTGTTGCCGGTCCTGGTCAAGAAATTCTATGAAATTGGGGCCGACCGCTGGCTTTACTGCTACAACATGGCCATGTCGGTGCGATGTGGGCCCCGACAGTTCAAAACCCTGCATGAGATTCTGAGGGAGTCTTGCGCGATCTTAGACATGCCGGAGCCTGAGCTCTACGTCACGAGCAATCCGTTTCCGAATGCCTTTGCGGGGGGCGTCGAGCGGCCGTATATTACGGTCCGTAGCTCGATGATAGACACCTTGACTGATGAGCAGATATTCCACCTCATCGGACACGAACTCGGCCATATCAAGGCTGGCCACATTCTCTATAAATCGGTTGCTTCCATCCTCGCCCCACTGCTCGAGATGCTCGGTCGGAGGACACTTGGCCTTGGCGATATCGCCACGATTGGACTTGTCTTGGCATTTGCTGAGTGGTCGCGGCAGGCCGAAATCACGGCAGAC
Source organism: Fimbriimonadaceae bacterium (assembly GCA_041911835.1). Taxonomy (GTDB): domain Bacteria; phylum Armatimonadota; class Fimbriimonadia; order Fimbriimonadales; family Fimbriimonadaceae; genus JAYROD01. The sequence continues at coordinate 3,342 of JAYROD010000128.1, forward strand.
CATGCCGGACTCCTCGTTTCCCAATCGCTGGACCTTTCCGCTGGCGCCAATTTGGCGATGTGTGCGGGGCCCAGCCGATTTGCCAACGAGATGGACCTCGAAGCGTTCATGGACCAGGCGAGATCATATCAGGATATGGGCGCTTGGGATGCCATGGGCAAGGTCGTTGTCTTCTTGTTGCTCAGCTCGACCTATACGCATCCGATGCCTGTTCACCGAACGCAGGAACTGGAGCGCTGGGCCAAGAGCCCGGAGTTCGAGCGGATCATGGCTGGCGATTACCCACGGTTCAAAGAGGCCGTCACTGCGTCGGCATAGCGCTTGACGATTTGAAGAACCTCGCGAAACTGGGGGTCATCAGCGCTCCCAAGCCATTCGTAGACGATCGACTCGCTGTGTGCCAACACTGCGCCGGCTTCAACCATCCTGCTTAGCCCGATCTCGTGTGCGTCTTCGAGCCGAGCGCCGATGGCATCGGCGGCCAGAAAAACGTCGGTTCCGCTTTCGAGCAGGTGGTGGGCCGTCTGGTTGATGCAGATATGGGTTTCGATGCCGGCCAAGATCGCCTGAGTTCTGTTCAGGGCGCGCAACCGGTCTTGGAAGTGCTCGTTGGCACAGCAGCTGAAGCTCATCTTGTCGATTGGCTCACCAAGCAAATCAATCACGGAACTCTCCGTGCGACCCATGCGCTCGGCATTCT
>JAYROD010000129.1:0-2853 GCA_041911835.1 Fimbriimonadaceae bacterium
TCGTTATCGAAAACGCTTCGTCGGACGGTTCGGCAGAAATGGTGGAAACCGAGTTTCCCCAATTTATACTTCTCAAACAGACCGAGAATCTCGGTTTCACCGGAGGGCACAATATCGGATTCGCGCACGCGAAAGCCCGAGATGTTATGCTCCTCAACTCCGATACCATCGTCCATGCCGGGGCCTTGAGAACGTTGCTCGATTTCGTTCATGAGCATCCCGAAGTTGGAATTGTGGGTCCGAAGCTGCTGAATCCCGATGGTTCCCTGCAATTGAGTTGTCGCCGTTTTCCCAATCCGATCGCCGCACTCTTCCGCAACACATTTATCGGTCGGTGGTTTCCTAAGAACCGTTTCACGCGCGAATACCTTATGCAGGATTGGGGACATGATGAACCTCGTGATGTGGACTGGCTTTCCGGCGCGGCGATGATCGTGACTCGTCAGGTGATCGAGCAAGTGGGAGTGCTCGATCCTAAGTTCTTCATGTACTGCGAGGATGTCGATCTATGCTTTCGGACTTGGAAGCATGGAATGAAAGTCGTCTATGTTCCGGGCGCGGTTATCACTCACGCAATCGGTCGCAGTACGGACCGGATCGCCAATAAGATGATCGTACGATTTCATCGCTCGATGTTCCGGTTTTACATGAAGAATCAGGTGCCGGAGGCATTCATCTTATGGCGACCATTTATGCTTGGGTTTGCGCTCCTCGCGCTCACCACGCGCGCTGGGCTTTTCTTGATCAAGAACTGGAAGGACGCCGTCGTGCGTAAACTGAAGCATTGAAACGGCCTTCTCTTCCACTCGTTCTGGCCCTTTTGGCGCTCTTCCTGGCGCCGTGGATCGGGGGGCAATTGACATTGGAAGCGCAGGCACTCCTCCCCGGATTCAAAGAATTCTTGGACTGGGTCTGGGGCGGCGACGCACTTCCCGGTTTCGCTCATGCGCTGGTCGCGGGTCTCATGTTCGCGGCGCTCGGCATCAGCTGCTGGCGGGAAAAGGCGATCCAGACCCCCGTGCTACGGGTTGCCATTCCGGTTCTCGGGCTTGTGGCGACACTTGGGGCTTCCATCATGCTCTCCCAATTCAAGTTCGTCAGCCTGCAGGAGTGGCTGGAATGGGTCGCTTATGCTGGGGCGTTCTTCGGAGTCGTCGTCGTGTCGGGCAGGGGTGTCGGCCCGAAGGCGGTTATGGCCTCAGTCGCGGCAGGATCGACTTTGGCCGCACTGCGCGGGTTGATCGAATACGGCTCGATGAGATCGGCTGACCCGAGCTGGCGCATTTTCGGCGGATACAACAACCCGAATGCCCTTGCCACGATCATGCTCATCGGACTCTTCTGCTCGTTGGCGCTTATGCTCGAGTCGGAGCGGCTCGGCAGGCTGCTATGCGCCCTCGGCGCAATTTTGATGGGCTTCGCTCTCGTTCTGACGCAGTCAAAAGGCGGGTACCTTTCAGCGGCATGTGGAGCGGCCGTGTTATTCGTCCTCATTGGACTTTGGGGCGGCTGGAAACGCTCCCTCTTGACACTCATTCCTTTAGCGGTCGTCGGTATTTTGGCCTTCGGGCTCAAGGCGTCGATTGCGTCGGGCCATCCTGGGGCGGCCCCTCTGGGACGGGTTGCAGCCGCATCCTCGACGACTGAGCAATCCGCAGGCTTTCGAAAGCTCCTCTGGACAAGTGCGCTCAAACAGATCCAGCAGTCTCCCCAGGGGCTCGGTATCGGAACTTATGGGTTCCATTCCTCGCGTCCCGGCCTTGTCCAGCAGACCCACTTGACCCACAATTCTTACCTCCAAGTCGCCGTCGAAGGCAGTCCCGTTGCGGCGCTTTTCTTGTTGGCGGCGCTCTTGCTCTGGCTGTTCGAAACGATGCGCTCAGCCCGAAAATTGCCCGAAGAGCGCAATATTCTCAGAGCCGGAGTGATCGCATCGATCCTCGCTGCATCAGCCCATGGCCTGATCGACAGCGGGCTTTATTACTTTGGGATCGGATTCGCGTTCTTCGCGCTTCTCGCTGTCGGCTTGCAGCTTTCAGCCGATGGCAGCGGCCCCGAATTGGTGCCTGCGGGGCTGAGAAGATTCTGCGCGATCGCCTTTTGTCTGCTCCCCGCCGTCGGTCTCGTTTACTTCGGCTATGTCGAATTCGAAAAGGCATCCTTGCGCGGGTCCGCATTGAGCGGCAACTTGTCTGGTTCAGCGGCCGAATCTCTTACCGGGATTGCCCCTTGGGACGGTGAAGCTTGGTACCTTCGGGCGCTCCTCTCCCCAGATGCAACTCCTGACGACCGCGCCAACTGGCTGAAGCAGGCCGCGGAATTGAGCCCTCGCACGCGCTACTATCGCGCCCTTGCCCAGGTTTACGTCCAACAAGGCAAGGCGGCGTCCGCGAGGCAAGCGCTCGAAGAAGTGCTCAAGGAGGATCCGAACAACTTGAGGGCACTGGAAATGCTCCTTGAGCTCGACCAAAAGGAAGGCAACTTGAGCGGCGCGCAGCAAACCGCAGAGCGCATGATCGCAATCGAGAAGACGCCTTACCTCGAGACGACCGCCATTCCGGAGTTCATTGAGACCGAGACGCTCTTTGCAAGGGAGTTTCTAGCGTCCCGAACTCAGGATCAATCTGAACTAGCGAGGCTGCTCCAAGAGGCCGTGGACGGACTGATCCGTTATGCGCAAATCACCGTGCCAGCCATACGACAAAACACTATAGGTAATCCTGAGGGCAATTTCCTTGGCGAATCGGCTCAGGACGCAGAAACCAAGCGCAAAAACGAGGGCTATGACTCCACGAATTCAGACCTAAACGAACAGGGCTTTGCCTCGGACATGGCCCGGATTCTGGGCAGGCA
>JAYROD010000130.1:0-3057 GCA_041911835.1 Fimbriimonadaceae bacterium
CAGAGTGTTCGATGGAGTCCAAGCGCAGCAGCCCGACCTCAAGAAGGAGACTCTCGCCTACGAAGCCAAGCTGAACGACAAGACCAGCGTCCGAACGGAGCAGAGCCGCACCGAATACGAAGATGGCACCCGAGAGACGTCGAGCGCCAACACACTCAGCACCGAGTTGAGCAAGCGCACCGGGGTCAGCGTCACCGATACTCGGGTGAATCGCGATGGCGACAAGCCGGACGAAAACAAGCGCAACTATGGCTTCTGGTTCGATTTCGGCAAAGGCCTGATGTTCAAGTACGGCTACGCGAGAAACCTGAACAGCACCGCCCACGGCGATTTCAAAAGCGGAGTGGAATTGTCGCCGGGACAAATCGGCGACCTAAAGGTCGATTCAGCTGCCTATCAGGCCACCCGGGTCGACGACACGCGCGATCAGCAGGTCGGCAACATTCAGTTCGGCACAGCGAAGCCGCTTCAACTCGGCTTCATGAAAGATTTCGCCTTTCGGTTCAGTGCGGACACCGCGCACGACAATTCCGTGTGGGGCAAGGAGAACCGGAACTTCTGGTTCAGCGGAAAAGTCGGCTCAAACTCGTACAAGTACGAATATCTTGGCCAGATGGATCCCAGCGGCTACCGGGCTATCGACCGCACCTTCAGCTTTGCGACCGATCAGAGTGACAACCGCATGTTCCGCGCCAGCGTCATGTACAAGCTGCGAACCATGCCGAACGACACACAGGTGATGATTCGCAACTACAACTTCAGCTTTAAGCCCACCAAGGGTCTCGAGATTTCGCACAGCCTGCAGACGAACCTCGACACGCCGCAGGGCGGCGTCTTGCTGGGTTCCGTTGCCCAGCCGATGCGGAGCAACAAGTGGCGGCTCGACTACACGGGCAGCCAGTCAACCAAGATCGGCATGAGCTGGGAAGAGCTCATCAATGATCAGGCGCACACGTTGAGCCGGCTCGGCGGCATCAATCTGACGTTCTTTGCGAACAACCCCTCGCCGCTCTCCCTTTACTATGGCGTCGAGCAGGGCGATCTGAACGGCGTCCGGAAAACCGCTCACCGGTACTGGCTGAAATTCGACCAGCGACCTGGCCCGAATCAGCTCCTCTCGATTTTCGCTGGCAACCTGAGCTGGCAGCACAGCCGGCCTGATGACCAGAAGCTTCAAAACTGGTCGATCAAGCTGGAATACCAACTGAAATTCTAGGTTTGAGGGAAGGTGGAGAAGGTGGAGAGGGCGCGTGGTACTATGGTCCAAAATTCGTCCACCTCAAGGTGAGTACTCACGCCATGCAGTTCACGCTGATACTCCAGGATTCCAATCTCCCCGAAGATCGGGTGCAGGCGCTCACTCGGGACCTCTGCCTGGACCTGAACAAAGAAACGCCACTCCAAGCCGTCCTGCCTGAGGATTCGCCCGTTTCCGGCGCGAGAAGCGAGTCCGCGATGACCGTCGGTGCGATCCTGGTGACGCTGGGATTTCACACTGCCGGAGCCATGGCGGCTCATGCGATCAAAGACGGAGCAACACATATCGCGCACAAGCTGGCCACGTACTTCGAACGGAACCCCACGCTGAGGATGGAGGTGGCCCTGCCGGACGGCAGAAGCCTCGCTCTCGTGGAAAGCAATGTGCGCCCCGATCGGATGGATGACACCGTGATGCGTCTCAAGGAGCTCCTGGAAGCGGCCAAATGAGCGTTCAGCGGCATGCCGTGCTCATCGCCAGCAGCAAGTTCCCTCTTGAAACTCGGCTGCAGGAGTTGAGATGCCCCGAAAATGACGTCGATGGGCTCAAGGACGTGCTATCGGATCCCCAGCATGGCGCCTTCAGCAGCGTGACAGTACTGAAGAACCGGCCGCACCACGAGGCCCTTCTCAAGATCAATCAAACGCTGAAATCGGCAGGGAAGGAGGACATCGTTCTCGTCTACTACTCGGGCCACGGAAAGCTGGATCCCGCCGGAAGGCTGCACCTGGCGACCGAGAATACGGAAATCGATGCGCTCGAAGCGACCTCCATTCCCGTCGAGTCCATTCGCAATTTCGTCGACGTCGCCAACACGACGAAGGTTGTCCTGATCCTGGATTGCTGCTTCAGCGGCGCCGTGGGCGCGGCATTTATGCGGAGTGGCGTCGATGATCAGCTTCAGCGTGTGACCACGGGGCGGGGCACTTATTTGATGACCGCCTCCACCGCGATTCAGGTGGCGCTCGAAAAGGAGGAGGACGACTTCGGTGTCTTTACCAAGCACATCGTTCAAGGCATCAAGACCGGCGAAGCGGACCTCGATGGCGACGGTAGAGTCACGATGGACGAACTCTATCGATACGTCCACGGAAAGGTGTTGGACGAAGGTTTTCAGGAACCGATGAAATGGGACCTTAACGTCCGCGGGGATTTGGTGATTGCCAACGCCAAACCCATTCAGCTCGAGGATCGACGAAAGAAAATACGCCAAAAGCTGCATGGTCTTGCCGCGAAAGGTTACATCGCGGATGACCTCGTGTTTAAGGCTTTAGAACTCAGCGCCGTTCGGCCCTCAGAGCGGACGGAGATCGAGAAAAAGTACAACGGAATTCTTGACGACTTCTTGGCCGGAAACTTGAGCGTCGCGGAATTGACAAAGCGATGGACTGGCTTAAAGGAAACGCAGCCCATAGTGATCAAGCCTCCCCCCCAAATCACACCGATAGTAGATCCAGATGTCGAGCCGAGCGCAGCCATCGAGGAAAAACCTCAAGTTGAAGCGGAAAAAGCTCTGACGGAGCCGATAAAGGGCTTCGACATTCCAGTGCCGATACCCCCTAAAACCAAGACTTCGGGGTCAGGCATGGCGCGAAGAGTAGCCGCGATTTTGACGTGCTGCTATTGTGGCGCTCTGTTCCTAACTTTCCTCTTTTGGATTATTCAGCCATTCGACCCGCGCCTGACGACGCCGTCATACCATGTAGGAGCCTCAAGTTCTGACAATGTTATGGCGATTGCAATGATCATGCTGTTAACGCTTTTTGGTGTCGTATTGAGCATCGTCTCAGGCATCTTCC
>JAYROD010000131.1:0-10285 GCA_041911835.1 Fimbriimonadaceae bacterium
CTTCGTGGGCGACCTGACGCAGGCTTTGGAGGCAGGCTCGCAGGTCTTCCCGAGTATTCCAGCTGCAGATCGTAACGCTAAGCTCTAAATCCTGCACTGAATCCTCTAGCTCGAATAAATGCCGCGGAAATGATGAAGAACGACGCGATAGGAACAAGCACGGCTCGCCTGAATCCTGTCGAATGCTTCTGCAGATAACGGATAAGGCTGCGGTGAGACTCCCAGATCATAGGTTTGCGAACCTGGCTGGTGCTGGCTCCGTGGTGGTGGAGAACTTCGATTTGCGGAGAGTAGAGACAGGGCCAGCCTGCCTTGCGGAGGCGAAAGAGCAAGTCCACTTCGTTAAAGAAAATTGGAAACTGCTCGTCGAATGGGTGGGACGGCTCTCCGACATCCTCCAGAGCCTCCCGGCGGAAGAGCAAGAACGTCCCCATCGGCTGCGGCGCGTCGCACTCCTTCGTGTAGTCGAATCGACGAAGACGATAGGACCCCAATGCCGAAGTGGGGAACAGTCGGCCGAGTCCGCTGAAGTCTCCAAATATCCCCAGCAAGCTTGGAAAGCCCCTAACGGATGGTTGGACGAATCCGTCTGGGCCAACCAACTTTGCTCCAAGCGCCCCATAAGTCGGGTGGGCGCTTAGCACTTCGACCGCTCTTTCGAGCGTGCTGGGGAGTACTTCGGTATCGGGATTCAGCGTCAGCAGCCATTCACCCTTGGCAGCGGCGAAGGCGAGATTGTTGCCCCGGGCATAGCCAGCGTTTTCTCCAGGGGTGAGAAGGCGGACGTCTGGGAACTCCGATTCGACCATGGCGGCGCTTCCGTCGGAAGAATCATTGTCCACAACGACGGTTTCGAACGTCCCTATCGGAGGGAATTTGAAAATCGACTGAAGACAAGCCCGCAGCTGATCCCTTGTGTTCCAGTTCACGATCAGGATGCTCAGCATGGGCGCAAGAATCGTACCTGAGGCTCGAACCGAGCCCGTCGGAAGGTGGATATTGTGTTCATAACGGCATCAAAACGGGGGTCTGAAACGGGCAGGTTGGTTGACAGTCGAACTTCGAATCCGGTAGAGTTGCTGAGTTGTCGGGGTTTTTAGGGCGGTGCGCCGCCTTGCATCTCCGGGCACCAGAGGAGGTAAGTCTTGATTCTAAGGACAAGCGCCTTATGGGCCTGCTTGCTGATTGCGAGCGCGTCTGTGGCACAACAGAAAAGCTATACGGTCAAAAAAGGCGATACACCGGAAAGGATCGCCAGAAAAGCCGGGGTTTCGGCGAAAAGCATCCGCCAAGCCAACCCTGGATTGAAAGAGGAGAGGCTTCAAATCGGGCAAAAAATTATCATCCGATACTCCCCGAAGCCAGCAAGAATCACCAAAAAGGCGCCTCAAAAGGCTCAGGCGATCGCCAAAGCCGCGCCAAAGAACTCACCAAAGAAGATCGTTAAGACGTCGGGGATCGGTTCCTACTCCGTGCGCAACGGCGATCATGACGAGAACATTTGTCTCAAGTTCGGGATTAGCGCCCACCAACTTCGCGCCATGAATCCCGGCGTGAATTGGGAGCGACTGCAGATCGGTCAGAAGCTGAGGGTGCCCGGGACGACGAGGGTTGCGTCCAAAGCAGGCAAGCCTCAGACGGTGGCCAAGTTCACCAAGAACAGGGCGTTCAAGTTCGGTCCAACGCATATCCACAAGGTGGCGGAAGGCGAGAACGACTGGATCATCGCTCGGAAGGGCGGTATCACGGTCGCCCAACTTCATCGAGTTAATCCTAAAGTGAATTGGGCGAAACTCCAACTCAATCAGAAGATCAACATCCCGGGCGGCCACAAGGCAGGCGGACCAGCTTATGCGGTCATCCCCACGAACCGCGCGGTCGTGAACGCATCAAACGTCTACGTTCGCTCGAAGCCGACTACCGCTTCGTCTGACCTCCGAAAGGTGGACGCCGGCGCGGTCGGGAAGATCTTGGATCGAGAAAAGGGCTGGTACAAGCTGAAGTTCGCTTCGGGTTCTACGGGTTGGGTGAAGGGAAGCCTCCTGAAGCCGGTAAAGGCAACGAGCTATGTGGCCAGCAACCGGACGATCAACCGCCAAAGCTATTCCCGAAAGAGCTACGCCAAGAATGTAGAATCGGCCCCGGTTAGGTCGGTTCGTCCTTCGATAGTGAGGTCGAGCGGGACTTACGTCTCTTCGAGGCCGCTTTCGAGCACGTCGCTTATCGACAAGGCTTACGGCTACCTTGGAGTTCGATATCACTACGGTGGAACCTCCAGGGCCGGCATCGACTGCTCGGGATTTGCGCGCGCAGTGTACAGCACACAGGGCATCAAACTGCCGCGAACCTCGATCGAGCAGAGCCACGTTGGCAAGGCAGTTGGCCAGAGCGAGCTGCGGCAGGGTGACCTCGTATTCTTTAGGACTCGTGGTGGTTCGCGCGTAAGCCATGTGGGAGTCTACATCGGCAACGGCAAGTTCATTCATGCCAGCAGCGGCAAGGGCCAGGTGACCACCAGTTCGTTGAGCGATGGCTATTACAGCCGGCGCTACGCTGGCGCTCGCCGGATTAGCGGAAAGCTTTCCAAGTCGGGCAAGTCCGACGAGGATGATCGCCGAGCTATGGCGAAAGCCGAGCGAGAACTTAAAAGTTCCAACGATGTCGATCCCCAGCCGGAGAAGAAATCCAATCTTGGAACGGACGAACCTACCAAGTAATTTCCGCTAACTGTGCATTCGGCCCCGTTCATCCAGTCTTGGGTGCACGGGGCTTGTGTTTTGAACCCAAAATGGGCCACAATGAGCGAACTTTTGGCCCGGTCGTCTAGCGGTTAGGATGCCGCCCTTTCACGGCGGAGATCGCGGGTTCGAGTCCCGTCCGGGCTACCAAATTGCCTCCAGATCCCTTGCCTCCTCTCTCCGCTGGTTGATTCGGCCACACGATCAAAGCGGTCGTCCGCTTCTCCCAGCCTGAGGCTCGTAGGTGGACCAGTCCACGTCGGGTAGCGCTGCCTTGAGCCGAAGGGCGAGACCAACCGCGCCAGGATTTTCCGTGGCAAAGTGGCCCGCCGCCACTACGCAGAATCCCGACTCGGCCGCTTCCAGGGCGACATGATGGCGGACTTCTCCGGTCACCAACACGTCCGCTCCAGCATCTTGGGCGGCCCTCCACTCTTCGTCCGCGGCGCCGCCGCAAACGGCCACCGAGTGAATCGAAGCATCCGGATTACCCCACGCCATGGCTTGGGTCTCGAGCACACGATTCACCGTCAGGGAAAATTGGGAGAGCTTGACGGATTCTTCCAAATCCCCGAGTCTTCCGATTGGCTGCATCTGTTCCGAGCTCACCGGGAACAGATCGTATGCGGGTTCTTGGTAGGGATGCACTTCGCGAATGGCGGCTTGAACGGCTCTCTTGGCTTCGGCCGGTAAGACCATCTCGAGCCGATATTCAGAAGCGGATACCACCTCTCCACGTTCTCCAACGACCGGATTCGATCCCTCTCCACCGACGAAGGTTCCGGTCCCCGGCGAGAAGAACGCGCACCTTGCATAGGCGCCGATGTCACCGGCACCGGCCTCCGCCAATGCTTGGATAAGCGACTGCAGAGACTCTTCTGGAACGAAAGTGACTAGCTTGAGGGAGGCGCTGGGATTCCCGCTGCCAAAGGGTCTCACCGAGGACAGTTCAAAGTGTTCTGCGAGGATATCGTTCACTCCGCCACGCGCGCAGTCCCAATTCGTGTGCGCTGCGATTAGCGCGACCTTGGACGCTAGCAGGTCGGTCAGTCGCTGGCCGCCGTAATCGTCGGATCGAATCGATTCGACCGGCTCCCAGATGACTGGGTGGTGTGTGACGAGCACGGCGGCGTTCGACTCCGCGGCGAACCGGATGGCTCCGAGGGAAGCATCCAATGCCACAACCCCACGAGAAACGACAGCCGATGGATCGCCGACCTGGAGTCCAATACGGTCAAATGAGTAGGCAAAGCGCCGCGGAGCGATCCGGTCCATGGCGGCGACAACGTCGCGAACGGCTGGCATCCTCACATTGTACGGGGTTGGAGCTCAAAAAGAGAAAGGCGGGTGTTACCCCGCCTGTTCGAGCTCACACTGGATTGGCCTTAAATGATTGCTATTTTCCAGATTCCTGGTTTTACAGAACGTGGCCAGTTTCCTGAGTGCTTTCTCCGAGATGGCATCAAGCCTATTCGGACTTGTCATGCATAGCGCGAGCAATGCATAAGCCTCCTCTTCGTTGAGCTCTAATCCTTCTGGACGAGGTCCGAAGGTCATAGCCCGCCTCCTTGGAGAACTTCTCCCACTTCATTGTAGACGAGATCGAGTGGGAATAGTTCCTGGGGTTCTTTGCGTTCAGGCACTTACACGTGGGTTATTCCATGAATTCCGCAAAAATGACGTACTGGTACACTGCGCTCTATGCCCCAAGCCGAATACCTCCAGTACGGAGGGCAGGCCATCGTCGAAGGTGTGATGATGCGTTCTCCGCACTATTTTGCGGTCGCTTGTCGTGCCCCAAATGGCGAAATCGTTCTCCAAACGGAAGCGTTGGAGAAGACCTGGATTGGGCGCCAGAAGTGGTTAAAACTTCCATTCCTTCGGGGCTCGCTCGCGTTGCTGGATGCAATGGCCCTGGGCATCAAGTCGATGAAATTTGCTTCGAACGTTCAGCTCGATGCGAAGTATCAGCCTCAGGCCGAAGGTACGGAGAAATCACCTGAGGCGGAAGCACAGCCCAGCAAGGGTATCCAGAGCGCAAGCGTCGCGGCGGCAATGGTCTTGGGCATCGTCATCGGCCTTTTTCTCTTCAATTTCCTGCCCAACCTGCTTTCTGAGCAGCTACGGCGGTATGGGACAAGCCCAACGATGGTCAATCTCGTCACCGAGATCCTGAAGCTGATCATCTTCCTCTCCTACATTTGGCTCATTGGACGCATGCCGGAGATCCGTGAAGTCTTCAAGTATCACGGGGCCGAGCACAAAGCCATCAACACGATGGAGGCGTCTCAGCCTCTCGAGATCGAGGAATGTCGCGCACAAACTCGCTTCCATCCGAGGTGCGGCACGAGCTTCGCAGTCATCGTGCTTCTTTTGAGTTTGCTCGTTTTCACGTTTGTGCCGAGGTATCCGTTCGGGGAGTCGGCCAGTACATGGATGAACGTGTCGCTCCGGGTCCTCATCGAGATCGCGATCCTGCCGTTGGTGGCAGGAGTCAGCTACGAACTTCTTCGATTAGCCGGCAAGTTCCGAAGCAAAAAGCTTGTCGACGCGGCATTTAAGCCCGGAGTCTGGACCCAGAGACTGACGACCAATGAGCCGGAAGAGCACCAGATCGAAGTAGCTTTGGTCGCCCTCAAGGCTGTAGTACAAGCTGAAGAAACCGGCGTGCTTCGTTCGGACGGGGGAAAGATACTCGGTGAGAAGCTCGAGGCCGCATCACAATCTGCTTAGTGCGCCGACGCGATGAACCACGCGCACCAAATCGTGAGATAAGCCGTGCAGCCATAGAGGCACGCTTTACGAACGAACGACAGGTTCTGTTTGGAGTACCACCACAGGGCCGCCCAAGCGGCCAGAAGCGTAAGCGCCTTAACGCCGGCAAAGAGCCATTCGCTACGCTCGATCAGGGGGCGCATGAGTGGGTTGAGTTCGACGATTTGGCCCCGGGCGTGGAGCCACGCAGTCATCGCCAAGTCAACGAAGCCGATCAACAGAAGCAGACCAAGCGCTCTTGAAGGAAGAACCTTGCGCATGAGAACTTGTCCACGCATGAACCGTGCCGTTGGCCGAAAGGTCCGCAATAATCTTGTCTTGGAGTTGATGCATGGCGCCGTCCCCGGAGGCGCACTGGTTGAAGATGATCGAAACGACCAGCTCCTTACCGGTAGCGGTCTTCAAAAAGCCCGAAATCGAACTGACGAGATCGAGCGAGCCTGTTTTGCCCTTGAAGTCAATCCCAGAGAGTCGGCCTTTCAAAGTGCCCTTGCCAGGGGCAGCCAGCGCCGCCTTGAATGTAGCGGCAAATGGCTGACGATTCGCCCAAAGGAGCAGTTGGGAGATTCCTCGGACGCTTACCATGTCATGGCGGCTAACGCCACTTCCATCTTCGACATGGAAGGAACCAGCGGGCAAGCCGACGGTATTTGAAAGAAACGAGCTCAAACGCTTTTCTGCGGCGACGTAAGGCTCGTCTCCCAGAGTTCCGAGTTTTTGGGCGGACATAAGCAGCAAATGCTCGGCAAAGTTATTATCGCTGGTCGTCAGGCATTCGGCGACGATATTTCCGATGGAACGTGATGTCAGCACGACGTCGGGAGGAGTGGTCGGCACTTCGTCGGTTAGCTTCAATGGACCGCCGAGAAACCACGCTGCGGACTCGTCGGGGTGTGACAGCGCCAAGGTATCGAGCCTCGTTTTGGCTTTTGGAATCGTTCCGGTCACGGTGACCAGAGCTTTAAACGGATCATAGGAGACGACCGGCTTACCAGGTCCATCAACTGACTTGACCCGAACGCCAAGTGCCTTGTGAAGCGGCGTCAGCTTGCCGTTTTCTGCCCAGAGTTCGAAGGACCCCTTGTCCACTGTAAACGCCGTGATCGGAGCAGCGTATTTATTCGGAAGATCGTCGAACTCCCAAGATGGCGGGATTCCCGGCCGGTACCCCTCATGAACCTCGACGTCGGTCGTCGAACCGATGCTGAGCGCCATTTTGGCTCTGAGGAGGAGTTCTCGAGTCATCGATGGATCACCCGGGCAATCGACGACGATCTTGTCTTTTAGTTTCCAAATCCGTGTCAAAGCGACGTAGTCCGGTCCGAGCGTCTGAAGCGCAAAGAGGTTGCTCAGGAGCTTTTGGTTGCTTGCCGGCGTCATGAGCTGATCGGCGTTCCGTTCGTAGAGCACGTTTCCATCCAGATCGCTCACACAGACTGCCACGGACGCTCCTTTGAGCGCCGGATCGTTGAGCACGACGTCGATATCGGCAGTCAGCCAAGACCAGAGGAACGGCAAAATCATCATGGCAATTCTGGCACGGGGCCTACGGCTCGTCCGGGAAAAGGGGCTCCATCATATGCTCAGTTTCATTTGCTTCGATGTCTCGTGCAATGCTGCGAGCAAACGTCTGCAGTGATGGTTCGGGATCACTCTCGCCTGCTTTGTTCAGCGCGGCCAGGATCGCCTCGCGCTTGCTTGGCATCCACTCCGCCAAGTGGAAAACGGCATGAATCGCGCTTCGGCGACCGATCTTGCTTGGCGCCTCGATACATGAAATCAGCGCCGCCGCCGATGCTTCGGTGCAGACGTGGCCGCCCAGAACGACTCCAGCCTTATAAATGGTGCGGGCATAGTCATCGTCCGCGCGCCAGATCAGTCCTCTGATCGCCTCAATCGCCCGGAGTTCATCGTCATTGCCGTCAAAGAATGACGGCAAATCTTCGAACATATCCAGCACGCACCACTGAGCGCTGCGACGCTGAGGATGACACGCATCGAGCAAAATGGCGATGAGGGCGGGTCCAAATATCTTGGTACTCGCATGGGACTCGATTTCAACCTGCGCGTCGTGAGCGACGTCGCGATCAACGCAGTACAGTAATTTGAGCAGCTCCAGTGGCGCCAATTCACGAATGTGTCCGTCGAACCGCCGAGCGAGACCGAGGGTCTTGGAGATCGCCCACTGTCGCTCAAAGAGGGGCTTACTGGCCATTTGAAGCGCACGAAGCATCTCTTGCTCGCTGTCACCCCGAGCATCGACCCAGAGCTGCTCGATCTTCCCGAAAATGCCATGAGGCGTCCTCGCGACTTTGACTGCAAAGGTCTCCCCATCCGTGCTGAGCGTCGATTCTCCGGTCCAATCGCTCGCCAGTATGTGGTAGTCGGAGCTGATGGGGTGCGGAGGCCAATGGAAGGGCACCCGATGGGAGGGTTTGACGGCCACGGTCGAGCCAGCACTCGCGGCAGCCTGAACTTGAAAGTCGACCAGCGCGGCCACGAGGTCTTCGCGTGAGGCAATTCCCTGACTTGGTTGCATCGGTTTGGGCCTTCGACCCCAAAACGGGCCGAGTAGCTGAATTTTAACGGTTTGTAGTCACCGTGCGTGCGAGATAACGCGAAATCTGGTCATTCATGTCGCGATAATGGGCCTTCGTCATCGAATCCAACTTACGACCGTTTGCCAGTTGAGCCTTAAGCCGCCCGTTGAGCCGCCGAAGTGAGTCAGATGCGAGGATTCGAACGTCGTCGTTTACCGATCCATTGGGTGCCTGCGCTTGCGTGATGAGCGCCTGGACGGCGAACCGCTGTAGGTCGCGGCGAATTGGTCCAACGTCTACGGACTTGCCAACCTCTTCGAAGACAGCACCCACGATCATGCCGTAGTGGTCTGCCAGCGAGTACGTGGTAGAGCCGTGAAGCTTAAAGTCGTTCTCCAGGATTCGGTCCGTGGCATTCGCGCTGATGAGTGAGGCGAACAGCTGTATTTCGTTCGACCCAAGCTCATCCCGGAGCGGTGCATTCCAAGTATTCGGATTCAGGCTCGTCGTCTGATCGGTGTCCGAAAAGTCCTGGCTCATAGAAAGCAGCACATTTGGTGGGACCCCGAGCGAATCGACACTTAGGCAGTTGCGTACGATCAGCTGAACGGCTGTCCGCTGGGTCGCCGGGTCTACCGGCGCCAGCGTCGGCTTCTCGTTGGCATCTCCCTTGAAGTTCCGATTGCCGACCATGCCTCCGACGAACCGGGTCGCCATCTGTCCCTGGCGGAAGGTCGTTCGGATCGCGCCGAGGATCATCGAATTGCGGTAGGCGTATCCTTCCCCCGGCCTGGGAAGATTCTTCACTGCGTAGTTTCGGGTCCGATTGGCGGCTTCGATCACTCGGAGGCTGTAATTCAGCGGATCTTTGGCGTTATCGAACTGGACTGCATAAGGGAAGATGCCGCCCATGAAGTCCTGGTCGGTCATATACGCATGACCCGATTCGCCGCTCCTGCTGGCAATCTTGGAGAGTTCCGAACGCTCGGCAACAGGAGAATCCGCCTTGACCGGTGTGTATCCATACTGGATCGCCCAAAGATCATAAGGGCCGAGAACTGGTGAGAAGAACACGCCCTGCCCTTTCAAGACAGCCTGGATATTGACGGGGACATAGTCCATCACGCTCCCCGAAACGTTGAGTTGGCGGAGCAAACCATCATCGGCCAGTTGGCTCGTGGTGAGATTCGTCGACGCGGCGAAATTGTGGCGGAGTCCCATGCAGTGGCCGATTTCGTGGCTGATGACGTCTGCAATGTACTCCTTGGCGAATTCTTCTTTGCTGATTTTCATCCCCGGTGTCGCGGTGAGGGCGTTCCATGCGAACCGAAGGTCTTCCATGGCTCCCTCCGCGCGGGAACAGTCGATGATCGACCATCCGCGCTGCTGAAGAAAAGCCAAAGCCTGATCCCGGTTCGGATCCACTTCGCCCCAACGGACCTTGAGCGGGTCTGCAGCCTGCGGATGGCGGACCAGCGCATCGAGAGAGGCTGGAATCGCCGTCGAGGCCGGTACGCCCAGTCGCTGCTGCTGCTGCTGAGCGAATGACATCATATTTGCATCGCAGGTAACGGCGGCGTTCAAGATTTCGCCCGTGAACGGGTCCGTTCTGGCTTGCGCCACCGCATATCCGGCATCTGGGCTCATAGTCCAGCGAACCACATTGAAGCGTCCATCGGCGTGATCCCAATTCGGGTCGTTTGTCGGGGCGTCTTTGACCTCGACTGCGTTCTTGAACCCGATCGCTTCAAACGCCTTGTTCCACCTGAGAATGCCGTCTTTTACCGACTGCCGATAAGCTTCCGGAACGCTGGAGTCGACATACCAGACTATTGGCTTGACGGGCTCCGACATCGCCGATTTTGGATCCTTCTTAACAAGGTTCCACCGATTGATGTAGCGAGTCGTTCGGTCTTCATTCGTGAATTTGGCGACATCGTAGAAGTCGGTGGTGAAAAAGCCAACTCGTGGGTCCGCCAGCCTCGGCATATAGCCGTCGTCTTGGCGGTACCAGAGGTTGTATGTCACTTTGAACGGGACACTGCGGCTGTCCTCCAGCATGCTTTTGCCGCCTAGCAGAGCCGCAATGGGGTTCATCGGCGTCGGCCGTGGTGTGTAATAGTGCATCTGCATTCGGACGACGGTGTTCTCAGGGAATGCCTTCACCTGATCGATCCCCGTTTTCTCACGATCCAACATGTATTGGCCACCGGCGCCCATGTTGACGATATC
>JAYROD010000132.1:0-4867 GCA_041911835.1 Fimbriimonadaceae bacterium
CATGCTCATGATGGCGGTCCCTCTGACACTCTTGTTCTTTGTGAGCATCGCCGCCGTCAGATTCACGGATCGTGGCCGGAGACGTTCGACCGAACTCGACGAGCTCGACTAGGCTGTGGGCACGAACAGCTTTCCAGATCGCCTCGCTGGGGAATTCGAGAATTCGCTCTGCAGCCGGATTGATCAGATTCCGAATATAGGTCGATTCGGCGAGATGAAGCATTCGCTCCACCCCGAGCTGATCGCGCGGCTATCGGAGTTGGGCTTGAGTCGGCTCTATTGTCACCAGGCCGAAGCAGCCGACGCCGCGCTCGATGGCAAAGACGTCGTGCTCGTCACTGGCACCAACAGCGGAAAAACCCTGGGATACAACATCCCTGTACTCCAGAGACTCATGTCCGAACCGAACTCACGGTCGCTGTACTTATTCCCAACTAAGGCGCTCGCACAGGATCAGTTGGGCAAGCTAGAGGCTCTCACGGATGGCCTGGGCATCGGTTGTGGCACCTACGACGGCGACACTCCGAACAGCCAACGAGGGCTCGTACGGCGGAACGCCCAAATCGTTCTAACCAACCCGGACATGCTCCATGTCGGAGTCCTGCCGCAATATGAATCCTGGCTGAAGTTCATACGCTCGTTGAGCTTCATCGTGCTCGACGAGATTCACGCATATCGGGGTGTTTTCGGTTCCCATGTCGGGGGAATCCTGCGGCGATTGCTTCGACTCTGCAAATGGCAGGGTTCCCACCCTCAGATCATCGCCTGCAGCGCGACGATTGCCAATCCTGGGCAGCACTTCGAATCTCTAGTCGGTAGGGAGCCGTTTGTCATCGCAGACGATGGATCTCGGCGAGCGGAGAGGCATTTCATCTTCCTGACTTCAACGGATGATGGCGAAGAGCCTCTCAGCTCGAACGAGTTGACAAGCCGAATCCTCTCTCATTGCGTCGCGATGAACGCGCGGACGATGGCGTTTTGTCGCTCCAGAGTAGGAGCCGAACTCGTTTTGCTTCAAACGCGCCGCATGCTGGAAGCGCTGGGTCACGACCCTCGGAAAGTCGAAAGCTACCGGGGAGGATATTCGGCGGAGGACCGGCGCCAAATCGAGCGGAAGCTCTTCGATGGCGAGCTGATCGGGTTGGCGACCACGAATGCCATGGAGTTAGGGGTCGATGTCGGCCAGCTCGATGCCGTTATTTTGAACGGTTATCCCGGTTCGCTCTCGAGCTTTTTTCAGCAAGCGGGAAGGGCTGGCCGCGGCAATCGCCCCGGAACCGCGTTGATGGTCGCCCGGCTTGATCCGCTGGAGCAATTCATCGTCCGTTCTCCGGAGATGCTCTTCGATCGGCCCATCGAGCGGGTTGCCGTCAATCCCCAAAATGCTTATGTACTGAAGTCTCAACTACTCTGTGCGGCGTATGAACGGGCGCTGGATTCCCAGGAGCTCGAGCAATTCGGACACTCGGCGCTGGGGCTATGTGAAGCGATGATCGAAGCAGGCGAACTGCGTTTCCAGGCGGGCAGGTTTTTCTACCCATCGCACGAGTCGCCTGCGCCGAAGATCGACATTCGAGGGTTAAACGGTCCAACGATAACCTTGCGGTCGAACGGAGTACCGCTCGGCATGTCTGAGTATTGGCGCGCCGTGCGCTCACTACACGCCGGTGCGGTCTATTTACATCGGGGACGATCGTTCGTCGTCGAGCAGCTCGATCTTCAGAGTTGCGCCGCGGACTTAATCGAGCAGCATGTCGACCACTATACGCGTACGGTACTGCAGTCGATCGTCGAACCCGGTCAAATCATTCGCTCCCGAAAATCCAAAGAACGCACGGCCGAATTGCTGGGGCTTCACTCCACGACGCTCGTGCTCGGATACCAGCGGATTTCGCTTGCGGGGAATGATCGGTCCGCACCCATCGAGCTCCAAATGCCACCCCAAGACTACGACACGGTTGGTATTAGGATAAGCCCCAGCCTTCGAATCGATCCCGAGTGCCCCGAATCCGCGGGCGCCATTCTTCATTCGATGGAGCACGCTCTCCTCGCCGTCGCCCCGCTCATAGCAGGATGCGATCGCGCAGACCTTGGAAGCGCCTGGCCCATGCAGGACCCGGGCACGGGGAAACCTGCCGTCTATGTTTTCGACGCGATATTGGGCGGGATGGGACTCTCCGAGAAGCTCTTCGAATCGTGGGACGAGTGGCTGGCCGCAGCGCTGGCGCTTCTGGAGGATTGCCCATGCGAGACGGGTTGCCCGGCCTGTTCGCTTTCGGCGACGTGCGAGATCGCCAACGAATTCTTGGACAAACCGGGCGCTATATCAGAACTCAAACGATTGGCAATCCTACCAACTGTCGTATAATGTGAGAATGGTAGAAACAAATCTACCTTTTGAGTTGCATGATGATCGACCGTTGAAGGTCCTCTTTCTCGACCTTAACTCCTATTTCGCCTCGGTGGAGCAGCAGTGTAATCCCGAACTCCGCGGTAAGCCGATTGCGGTCGTTCCGCTTATGGCCGACTCGACATTTGTGATCGCGGCATCCTACGAAGCCAAAGCTTATGGGGTCAAGACGGGCACGCGGGTCGGAGACGCCAAAGAGATGTGCCCTGGCTTGATCCTCATCGATGCGTTCCACTCTAATTACGTGCACTTCCATGAGCTGGTCAAGACCGCGGTCGAGAAGGTGCTTCCGATCGAGAAGGTCTGCAGCATCGACGAGATGTACTTCAATCTAATGGGTATCGAGAGAGACCGTGAAAACGCGATCGAGATTGCGCTCCGCATGAAGCGATCGATTGCCGAAACGGCGGGCGAGTGTCTGAAATGCAGCATCGGCATCGCCCCAAACGCATTTCTCGCCAAGCTGGCGACCGATCTTCAGAAGCCAGACGGTTTGGTTGTTCTCGAGTCTCATGAGTTGGAGTCTCGATTGAAGGGACTCAAGACAACCGAATTCGCCGGCATCAACAAGAAGATGGAGGCCCGTCTCCAGTCGGCGGGGATCTTCAGTTCCGACGACATGTTGGCGGCCTCGAAGGATGAGCTTCGGGCAGCCTTCGGATCGATCGTTGGAGAGCGATGGTGGTATCTGCTGCGCGGCTACGACTTGAAGATCCCGGAGAATGAACGACAATCGTTGGGGCACTCACATGTGCTGCCGCCAGAACTGCGTACGGATCAAGGCTGCCACGACGTATTGCTTCGGTTGGCCACCAAGGCCTGTGCAAGACTCAGGGCTACCGGACTTTGGGCGGGTTCGATTTCCGTCTACGTCCGGGGCAAGCGAAGTTGGCAGGCCCGTACGAGAATTCCACCGACGCAAGACACTCTGACGGTGACCGAGACCATCCTTCGGCTCTGGGAAGAACGAGATTTTTCTGGACCGACCGGTGTTGGCATCACCTTTCACGAGATGAAGGAAGCCGAACAGGTGACTCCGAGCCTGTTCGACCCCACCTTCGATCGGACCCAGCTCAGCCACGCTGTTGACAAAATGAATCAGAAGTTTGGGAAGAACAAGGTGTTTCTTGCTGCAATCGAGCGGTCGAGAGATGCGGCCGACGAGAAAATCGCATTCCAGAAAACCGAGCTGTTCAGCGAAGGGTTGGGCGACAATCTATAGGCGACTTACTCGGCATCTTCGCGTGGCACATATTCGAACGTCGAGAACCACCAGCAAGACATTCCGACGGTGAATATGGAGACGATGATCAGGACGGGAACGGCCACCGTCGCCGTGAGCGTGCCCGAACCAAGCTGTCCCGCGAGTAGGGAGAGGAAATTCTGGTCGCCTTGGGTCGGATGCTCCGCCACGGCGCTGAGATAAGAAAAGATCGAAAGCATGCTGGCATCGCCAGGGAGGTTGGGGAGCGATGTCTCCCATCCGAACGCGAATAGGAGACAGATGATCATCGCTCGGTTAAACCATAGGCTAATGAGCAGGAAGAGTCCTCCGTAGGCCAACGCCCCCAAAATCAACGCATAGCAGTCCCTGAGGAAAATTGCCTTGGTGAGCCCAGACGGGCCAAACGTCCCCAGCGCAACCATGGCCGCGCAGAGGATGCCGATCGAGGCTACGACTGTCGCCGAGGCGAAATAGCGAGCGAGTAGAAGCTTCCATCGCTGAACAGGTCGGGTGAGTAGGTAAACGATGGTCTTTTGCTCGACTTCTTGCCCAATGATCGCCGTACTGAAGATGGCTGAAGCGAGCGCGAGGAGCTTAAAGACGATGATGAAACTGACCTGGCCATAGACTTCCTGGATTGAAGCCGAAGGGGCGAGGTTTTTCCAAGCCATCGCGATCGCCAGGCCGACGAGCGACAAGAACGCCCAAGGGAGGATCCGCCGCGCTCGGAAGAAGTCCCGCAGCGCCGTGCCGTAAAGGTACATCCCCATGCCTATCCACCCACCAGATACTTGAAGACCGATTCAAGGTTGTTGTCAGGGCTGCTGAATCCGGTCAGGGGAAGCTTTTCATCAACGACGAGCTTGGGGAGGAAGTCATAAAAGAGCGCTGGTTCGCGAGTCTGTATCTCGATGGCGCGCCCGCCCGGTTCAAATTCCACGCTGATCACGGAGGGAAGACTGATGAGCGCTTCAGCGAACGCCCTGGGTTCGGAAGTCTCGATCCGAATGCGATGCGGATGCTTATCGATCAGTTCACGGATCACGCGCAGATCGCCGGTTGCGAGGAGCCGACCGCGATGGAGCAGCAGAATGCTTCGAGTCAATTGCTCAACTTCGAAGAGGATGTGGCTGCTCACCAGGATCGCTTTTCCC
Organism: Fimbriimonadaceae bacterium; assembly: GCA_041911835.1. GTDB lineage: Bacteria > Armatimonadota > Fimbriimonadia > Fimbriimonadales > Fimbriimonadaceae > JAYROD01. The sequence continues at coordinate 4,790 of JAYROD010000132.1, forward strand.
TGTTCGGCGAGCCGGCCAAGCATGTCCATGTACTCGCGCCTTCCGACTGGGTCGAGTCCATTGAGAGGCTCGTCGAGC
>JAYROD010000133.1:0-4507 GCA_041911835.1 Fimbriimonadaceae bacterium
ACCGAAGCCACCGCCCTGGCTCACTGAGACTTCGGTCATCAGTTCGCCGGCGTCGACGTCAGGGTTCTCGAGAGCGAGTTCGAGTTCCTTGCCATCGGAAGAGACTTGGTTTTGCAGGTTGTTGCCGCCAAGGTTGCCAAGTCCGCCACCGCCCGGATTTCTATTCCCATTGTTGCGGTTTTGGTTCAGGTTCTGATTCTGGTTGGTTCGGCCCTGTGTGTTGCGGTTCTGAGCCCCGAAGTTCGTTCCGGCTCGCGTTCCGAAAGCTTGATTGAGCAGCGTTGCGATATCATCGGCGCGAGCGTTATCCAGGGGGAAGACGAAGGTCGAAGCCTGGTATTCCACTGGCTGATCCAGCTCCTTGATGACTTTGTCGATAATCTCGAGGTTTTCATCGGTCGCCGTGACGACGAGAGAGTTCGTCCGGGCATCCGCCACGACCTGGCCAAAAGCGGACTGGGCGCTTCCGAATCGCAGCGCTTGCTGGAACCTCTGTTCGATCGGAACGTTCTGGGTGCCGATACCGCCTCGGCCTCGTGGCGCATTGGAGACGAGCACGTTTTGCACGACAGGTGCGAGGTCGTCCGCAGAGGCATACTCGAGTCGAAACACCTTGGGCTTCTGCGGCTCTTCCGACTGTTTGTCGATTTGGCTGATGAGCTCGGCGACCTGTCCTTGCTCCTTGGTGGGGGCGTTGACGATGACCGAATTGCTGAAGTCGTCCGAAGAGGCTCGCACGACAGCTTGGGTTGTTCCGAAGCCTCGTCCAAATCGCCCTTGGGCTCGATTGCCACCACCCGTATTGCCCGCGAATGGATTGTTGCCGCCTTGACCTCGGTTGCCTTGCCCCCCTCCGACGCCTGGCCTCCCGGCTGCACCGCCGCCAAATCCTCCGCCGGCGTTGCCGCCACCGAACAGCTGTTGGAGTTGATCGAGAGGATTCTGAGTGGTCGCGAAGACGTCATTGATCACCCGGGCGACCTGGCTCGCATTGGCATACTTGATCATGTACACCTTCAATTGGGTGTTTGAGGCGCCCATCATGGCAGTAAGTTGCTCGGGCGTCATCGTGCCGAAGCCGCTGCCACCACCCCGCTGCTGCTTCTGTCGCACTACGAGGAGATTGTCCTCTTTCTTGAGTTCGTAGCCCTTCATTCCCAACACGGTGTTGAGGATATTGAAGGCTTCGCCAATTGAGACCGGGCCCGCACTTGTAACTGTGATTGGACCGGTGAGGCTAGGGTCCTTGATGATCGTGACGCCGGAAGTCTTCTGAAAGAGCGACAGCACCATGTCGATGCTCGCATTGTGGAAATCGAGCTTGATGCGCGTCTTGGGATTGAGCTTAAAGCTCGACCAGGCAGGCTGAGAAGAGCCTCCACCGTAGTCGAATTGCGCGCCTAGCGGCATCGCCGCCAGCGCAATTAGAACCAGTAAGAACGCCCTAACCCTCATTGCCATCACCATTCCTATTGCTTTGAGCCCGCGTAGGAGCCTGCGGCGTCACGCCGATGCCTCCGTTTTGCGTCCCGATCGGCCCATTTAACGGGTTGCCGACCTTCAGCGGGGTCATCGAGCCGTTGTCCGCTGCTTGCAGGTGAACCCGCTTCGACTGGCCGTCCGGACCGACCAAAACGACGCTGTCCGCCTTAATTTCTGCGACGATGCACTGCTTCCAGCGTTCGCCCACCTTCAAAAACACTCCCTCGCCCGTTGATTCGTTCTCAAGCAGGGCGGTCGATCGTCCATCGACCTCGGCAAGTCCGGTGTAGATCCAGTTTCCATCACCGCCGGTGAAGCTCGCTGGAATCGACGTTTCGGCAGCCGCTCCGATGCGGTCCGTCGCTCGGACCACTAGCGGCCTCATGACGTTCTTGACTGTTGTCGTCACCGCCGGGAAGCTTGCTTTGTAGTCTTCAGGAAGATAAAGCGCCGTCTTCGATGACTTCTGCGCCGTGGCGCGCGGCTTGGCGGTTTTCGTCTTTGGATCGTCGGAGGTCATGAGGACAAAGACCCCATAGATCACGATGGCGCCCACCGCGCTGTAAATGATCGTTCTCGAAGGTTTAGCCATTGCTTTTTGTCTCTCCACCCTTGGGGTGCGCCGGAGGGTTCTGGCAGAAAGCCGTGATGCCTATCGTGCCATTCACCTCATCACTGGCAGAATCCGAGGATGCGATCTGCACTAGATTTACTGCAAGTTTGCGTGCGGCGGTTTCCAGGTCGCGTTCGAACTTGGCTATCTTGTCGAACTTGCCTTGAACGGAAATCACAAAGGGAAGAACCGTCATCCCTTTGAACTCGCTCTGTTTCTGAGGTCGGAAGGCCAGCAGGGTAACACCATCCGCCTTTGCGAGCCGGGTGACGTCGCTCAGCGCGCTTGGCCCAATGTCGGTGGGGGGCACGGCCCAGAGGTTGGCGATCGAAGCCGCCCGATCCTTTTCCGCGTCCTTTTTGGCGATCAGCGCGTCCATCAGCATTTTTTGTCGATCGCGCTTGAATTTTCGGTTCGAGTCCGCAACCGAAGGAGTCGGGGCCAACACCATGTAGAGCGCCACCGCCGTTAGCGCCAGCATGGCGCCGAGGCTGGCAGCCGTCGGTCCCATCTGAGCTTTGTCTCGAAGGTCCATCATTTCTTGGCGCTCCCTTTCTCCGTCTCCATAAGCGGCAGGTTTCCGATGGGGAATCCAGAGATAGAGAACAGGACGACGACCGTCTCATCGACCTTGGCGTTGTTGGCAAACACCAGGCGCACGTCCCTGAAGCGGGGTTCTGCAGTGAGCTTGGCAACGAATGCAGCCACCGCGGCGCTGGACGTCCCGGTGCCACGGACGAGCATCGGCTTGCCCCGCTCGAGGGTGATGCCGGTCAGCCAGACTCCTTTCGGTACGGCGTTTGTGATGACGGCAATGACATCGCTTGGCCGCTGGGCGGGTTGAAAGGCGCGTGCGAGCGCGTCATGCAGCGACTTGGCTTCTTTCGACTGGCTTTGTGCGGCAGTCTTCAGGTTTTTTAACTTAGTCAGCTCACTTTTGTGGAGCGATTCGACATGGCCCACTTTGGCAGCCGCATCGGCGCGATCCCAGAATACAAGCGCGGCCAATAGGATCGCGGCGGCCCAAAGCAGCACCGCAAACCGAACGGCGGAGGCGTGTTTCCGTCGAACGCGCTCCGCTACCGCGGAGGGCAATTCTATGGCGATCCCGAGTTGCCCGCTTTCGTCGGTAGCCAGGTACTCGAGCGGGGCGGTCCGGGTGTGGTATTCCGCTTCGTGCACGGGGACCCCACCCGCAGCGACGAGGGGTGCGCAGGAGACTCCCGAAGCTGCCAGAGTCTTGTTCGCTTCCATCTCGAGCGTCGGCGCAGCAGCTGCCTCGGCCACCATCCGGCTGTACCGAAGTTCGCCATTTTCGACGACGTCGACGGCTAGTCCTTCGGCGTTTTGGTGCATGACCGCAGCGGTCGGCAGGTTGAGCGATTTGGTCAGGATCTGCGAGCCCAATGCGCTGGGGAGCGCAACCGCCGGCTTGATCCCTGCGGCAGTGAGCTGAGCGAGCGCTTCCTTGAGGTCTTCCGAGCGAACGCCGCAGACAATCGCAAGGCGACCATCCGCATTGCGGTCGTCCGTCAGTCGGAAATCGAACGCCATCTCGCCGCCGGCGATCGGGAAGTGTTGGCCCAAGGTCAGAGCGAGTGCATGTCGCACGTCTTCGCGCGAGGCGTCGGGAACTCGAATCGCTTTGACGTACGCGATTCGGCGAGAAAGAGCGAGCACCGCTTCCCGTCCCGATCCCCATGTCTTCGGCAAAGATTCCAGGGTCTTAGCGGTGTGCAAAGTCTTGGCCAGTCCGTCATATACGGTCACACATTCGCGCGACCATTCGACGATGAGGGTGGGTTGGGACCGATCTCGGCTCATTGCCCCACCTGAAGACTGATTGTGTTGGTGCTGTCCGCGGGCCAACCCCAATGAGTCGCTTGGTCTGCGAACGGCGGCGTCGAGATTCGGAGAACCTTTGGCGTACCGCTCTCGATCGAGACGACCGCCTCGCGAAAGGCTTTCGTTTGGCCGGCAATCCCTTCGACGCGCACGAGGAAGACTTGGGTATTGACCGAGAAATAGGGGACCATTTGCTGGAGAAGCTGCAGGGTCATGCCTGGCACCGTCGTCAGGTCGCCGAGCCCATTGAATCCCGTGCTCTGTCGAGAGACGATCGCCGAGGCCAGGTCCGGCGTCATGTTGGGGATCGTATTGAGCACCGGTTCCGTGGCGGTGTTCAGGTCGATCTTGCCCTCCTGTCGGGCGTTTCCGGAAACGGAAAGATTGTTGAGGATGTTCGCAGCGCTTTGGATCGTCACTCCCGGAACGGCGAGAACCTGACCGATGCTCGTGAACGGACCGCCATTCGTTCGGCGCTGGATGATCGCCGCCGCGACAACCGCCGAGAGCTGGGCCCTCTGTACAAGCGCCTGCAGAGTCGCTTGAGCGGAATTGACGTTCAACTTG
>JAYROD010000134.1:0-2712 GCA_041911835.1 Fimbriimonadaceae bacterium
CTCCGATGCTCTGGCGTTGGTGGTCACAGCGGTGACCTGACCGTGCTCATCCAGCGCCAACCGAACGACGATTCGTTGGGGCGGCAACTCAAGGCTTAGAAGCTCCTCGGGATAGGAGGGTGGCCCGTTTTCGTCGACAGGAGCGGCGGGCAGAAACAAGCGTTGGGAAACCTGCTTACTGATGCCTGGGCTGGGCTCGAGCAAGGCTTCATAGGACACGGTTCCTGACCGCGTCTCCGAGGCGGTCTCGACAGCCTTTGGAGGGGCCGTTGTTCGACAGGCGACCAGAGACAGCGTTGTGACTCCGGCCACCCGAAACCACAAGGGCACGGTAAACTTCGGGATGACGTTGCTTAGGATCCGACGGCCAATCGTCGTCTCCCGTCTCCTGTTTGGTCGCGCAGTTCGATCATGAATCCCTGCACTCGGCTACCACCTGCCCTCCGGGATTGACACCAGTCCGGTCCACGCCCCTTTTCGTTACTTCGCTGGAGGAAGCGACAACTGACAGGTCTATCGTTTCTTACCTCCCCTTCTCGATGCAGCTGCCCTCTTTTGGCGTTTTCCCTTCCTGCTTCTTCGGGCCTTCTCCGCCCGGAGCCGTTCGAGCTCGCGCCGGTCGCCGTCGGACATTCTGGCCGAGGCTTCGGCGGCTCTCGCTCGCTTCTCCTGCTTGTCAGCCCTATCCTTGAGCTCATGCAGCATTCGCGATTCGATTCGCCGGATAGCATTCGGCCGCTCAAGCTCGTCGAGCTCCGCGAACGCTAGCTCGGGCGCTGGGCCGAGAATCTCTTCGAGAATTTCGCGATGCTCGGATAGAACTGTGGCAAAACGGTCGTCAGCCGCTGAGACCGTGGAGCTGAACACTCTTCCGAAACCGGAGCGATCAAAAAGGAGTATCCCCTCGTCGTACAGTGAATGAATCATGGCCTCGAAGGCCACCCTTTCTTCGCCGGTTGCAGGGACCAGGGCATTTATCCAATGGCCAAGTCCGCCCTCGTCGATCGTGATGCGAAGGGGTAGACCAGGTAGCCGATCCAACACTCGGCTATTGGACACGAACATGGAGCGCAGACCAGCGGCCTTCGGGCTCTCGTCAATGCAAGCAACGGTCGCAACGGCCTGCGCCTCCGCTTCGATTTGAGCGTCGTTGCGATAGCTCTCACGCTGGACCCTCCGTGCCTTAATTTCATCGAAGGCCTGAGAACGTTTCGGTCGAAAGACGGCTCTGAAGCGGGGATCCTGGGCAAAGTCGAGCACCTTTATCTGTAGGCGTTGGGTTAGCTCGATGGTAATTTTCGATGCCTCAACCCGGCCACCTTGGCCGCTCGATCCTAAGCAGTCCTGCAGGTAGCGCGCGAACGAGAGACTGCCGTTCGACTCTCGTGCCTTGATGAAGCCGGTAATGAAAAGGTTTGAGCGAAAGCCGTTCCGGCCCTCGACTATGTCTAGGATTTCCGGGCCGGTTTCGCCGTAGTCGCGGACGGCGACCCGCGCCCACTCAGCGTGCTTGGCGACTTCGATAACGAGCGCCGGCGTGGTCGCGCACACGACCCCAAACGAATGGAGACGGTCGAGTAGGGCTTTCGCCTGCGCGCTCCCCACAACTCCGTGCGCCAAGAGCGTAAGGAGAACGCTCGAGTCAAACAGAAAAGTCGTCCTCGCAAGATCAGCGCGCCTGACGCGCAAACTGTCCGGCTCCATCCCTAGCAGTTGAGTCGCAAACGACGCTTGAAGCAATCGTCCCAGGAAGCGCTGCTCAAGGTCGTGCGGCGCCGCCAAGATTTCCCCGATAACCGAGATAACGCAGAGGGCCTGCTCGTCGGAATCGATCGCGCTTGTCATGTCAGAGATGCCGGCGAGGACGTTGGTACGGTGGTATTCGCTCGTCGTAGTGCGCTCGGCAATGAGTATCTGCCCAAGAGCGATAGCCCGCTCGACGCAGCTCCGCTCAAGGTAGTCGACGATCACGCCAACGACCGAGTCAGCAATGCTCGTGTCGGGCAGCAGTGTTGAGACACGAGAGGAGACACTGGCTCGAAATTGGCTTCTGAGCATCTCGCCCTCGGTGTGTGCTTCGTCAGCTAGGCGAAGCCCTGAGGCCGAGATTCGGTAGTCGGTTCCCGATAGCTCCACGTTGCCAGACTTAAGCAGGAGCTCGAGTTCGCTTGTCACGGCCGTTCGGATTTCGGCTTCGGACCCGTGGGGAAGCGGAAGCCGCTGCGGTACGGCTGCGCACAGGGTTGTTGCGCTCGCCGTGTGCTCGCGAAGAACGCCGAGACACAGCGCGCGCACCACTCTCCGCATTTCGGGCTGATCGGGATCAACGCTCGAAAGAACATGGTTCGCCACCGTCAGTGCTCCTACCGCCATAGATTGGGGACGAGGGCCCAGTTGACCGACATGGGAACGGCCACGCCTTGAGAGGATGCACCAGTCGTAAGCACTAAGGACCCGGCTAAGCTCGAAGTGTGAGCCGTCTGCCCTGATCCGGTAGGGAATAACCTCGACGCCGAATTCCGTAGCTAACTCTGAGGCTTCCCACTGATCGTCTTTGGTGAATCCCACGATTGCGTAGTGGGGCCGGGCCGGGTTCGATGTGTCCTTTGCGATTCGAAGAAGCCTGGCCAAGTCTGGATCGCGGAAACCGAAGCCAACGATTACAAAGCGTCTGCTCTTCAGCAAATCCAGCGCGACACGCGCGATCTCGGC
>JAYROD010000135.1:0-7231 GCA_041911835.1 Fimbriimonadaceae bacterium
ACCCGTCGGTGGCGAGGAGGATCGGCAAGAGGATCATAGAATGTTCTCAGGAGCTTACTTGATGCTGCCCATCGTAATCCCCTTGACGAAGTACCTTTGGCTGAAGAGGAAGCCGATCAGGAGCGGCGCCATGACGATGACGGCAGCCGTCATCTGAAGGGGCCAATTGGTGCCGCCATAGCTGTTCTTGAAGACGCTCAGCCCGACCTCGAGCGTGCGCATCTCCATCGAATTGGTGGCCAGCAAGGGCCAAAAAAAGTCGGTCCACACCGCGAAGAACGTGAAGGCCCCCGCTGTCGCCAACGCCGCCTTGCTGAGCGGAAGGATCACTCTCCAGTAAATGAGCAAGTCTGAAGCGCCGTCCATACGAGCCGCTTCATCAAGCTCGCGCGGAATCTGGAGAAAGAAGTTCCGAAGCAGAAAAACGTTGAACGCACTGCTGAGACCTGGAACGATCAACGCCCAGTACGTATCGAGCCATCCTAGGCTGCGAACCAACAGATAGACCGGAATCTGGAGCACCGGACCTGCAAACATCAGGCTCAGGACGAACAGGGTGAAGAGTGCATCGCGTCCCCGAAACCTGAGACGAGAGAATCCATAGGCCGCTAGCGAGCAAACCAAGAGTTGTCCAACTACGACCGAGACGGACACAATCGCCGAGTTCAGAAAGAATCGGAGCACGGGGATATCGCGCATGGTGAGGACGGTCTGATAATTCGCCCATTGCGGTTCGGTCGGCACCAAATCCTTGATCGGGGGAATCGCCGCTTTGCTGGGGTGCAGGGAAACGAGCAGCATCCAAATGAACGGCGCCATGAGAAAGAGCGCCAATGCCGCCATGAACAAATAGCTCAGTCCAGTCTGAAGAGGGCTCCGACGGCCCATGGGGCCCAGGCTACCCGTTCGCGGGCTATTGCTTCGGCGCCGCAACCTTTTGTTTGATGAACGGTTTGGGCTTTCCTGTCTTGTCGGGCACGTTGAGTCCGCTCGGCTTACAGTCCTCGGCAGTCGCAGGAAGTGGCAGCGGGTGATCGGTCGACTCATACCACACCGCGGCGAGAGCGCCCAGCGTCACCAGCAGCAGCGCCACCGCCACGGCAGTCCGCCATGGCATCCGGCGACTCGGCTTGACCACCAAGTATCCGCCGCTAGGGACCGAACCACCCACGCACTCGGCAAAGACCTTCGAGACCGCCTTCAGCTCCTCTTGACGTTCACGACAGCTTCGACAGCCTGCCACATGAAGTCCGAGCCAAAATTTCTTCCACCAGCTCAGGCCATCGTGCTGACGGAGCAAGAGATCCATATCCCGCTTTTCGCACCTTATCGCCACGCTTTCCCCCTTGTCGCCGAATTCGACTTGGTATCCTTCGCGTTCAGATAGTCGGAGACTTCGACGTGAGCTCGGTAAAACTGATATTTCACAGTATTGAGATTTCGGTTGAGCGCGCGGGCGACCTCGGGTAGGGTGAAGCCGGCGAAGTAATAGAGCTCGAGCACTTCCCGCTGGCTCTGCGTGAGCTCCATGATCGCCCCGCGGACCAACTCCTTAATCAGCGTTTTCTCCCCTAAATCGTCTTCGGAGACCAGATCTTCGTTCGCCACAGCCTTGAACTTGGACTTCTGCTGGCGGTAGTGGTCTCGAGTCTTGTTTAATGCAATCGCAAAGAGCCATGTCTTGAATCGGCTCTTGGAATCGAATGTGTGCAGGGAGTTCCAGGCGGCGAGCCAGGTGTCCTGGAGGACGTCTTCGATCTCTGAATCGGAGATCCGCCGAAGGAGAAAAACCCTCAGATCTCGTTGGTATTCGCTCACCAACGCGTCGAAGGCCCCGCGGTCGCCCTTACGGGCGGCCGAAATTCGGACCTGGTCTTGGTCCGCATCTCGGCCCCTCAAAAACGGTATGGCGACGGAAAGGCTGACATTCATCTGATTTGTACTGCTGCATCTGTCGTGCGAGGGGCAGGAAAAGTTGGACCTCAGGCGACGGAATAAGCCTCCATTTGCCGGCGTGCAATCCTGAACTGCATGACCGCGACAAGCAGGATTGCCAAGAATAAGATGAACGATTTGGCTCCGGCGATACCGACAAGGTACTTTTGCCAGGCCTCCGAGTAGATGTGGTACCCAACGACATCCGTCGAGTCTGCCGGCCCACCCTGGGTCATCATGTAGACGGGGGTAAAGACCTGGAAAGCCCCGATTGTGGACGTGACTAAGACGAACAGGCTCGTTGGCGCCAGCATAGGAATCGTGACCCGGCGAAAAGTCTGCCACTTCGTCGCCCCGTCGATCTCTGCAGCTTCGTACAGCGACTGCGGGATGCCGATCAGGCCCGCGAGGAACAAGACCATTCTGGGACCCAGCCCGACCCATAGGCTCATGAAAACCAAAGCCCACATGGCGTAGAGCGGATCTTTCAAGAAGTCGACCTTGTTGTTGACTCCGAAGAAGCCGAGAAAGCTGTTGATGAAGCCCGTTTCCGGCAGATACATGTAGATCCAAAGCATCGAGATCGCAACGCCCGAGCTGACCGCCGGTATGTAATACAGCGTTCGAAATACCGCCATTCCCCGGAGCTTTTGATTGACCAACAGGGCCACTGCGAGGGCAACGGCCATTCCTACGGGCACGCTCACCAGCGCATACCGGAATGAATTCCACATGGCATTCCAGAACAGCGGGTCGGTCAGGCTGTATATATAGTTTTGAAGCCCGACGAAGTGTTTGTCCTCGCGGATGAGATTCCACCGAAAGACGCTCAGATAGAGCGTGTAGAGCAATGGAAAGAGCGCAAACACAAGAAGGTGGAGCGTTGCAGGCGCGACGAAGAGGTACCCCAGCCGGTTCGAACGGTCCGAGCGAGCCCTCGCTGCCATAGGAACGAGGCTACCCCACCTCCTCATCGACCCTAGCGTAAAATAGGCTGTGATCTACACCCATGCCCTAGCCCAGGTGATCGGCCCATGATGGGTGGAGACGGCGAACGCCCAACCAAAAAGATCAGCAAGGCCAGCGTTCGTCGTATCATTCAGTCCTTCAAGCCCTACAAGGCGATGGTCATTTTGACGATCGTCACGGTTCTCGTTGGCGTCCTCTTTGGGCTGCTTCCACCTTGGTTCCTCCAGATCATCATCGACCAGGGCATCACCAAGGGTGACATGAGCGTCATCACTCGGTTCTCGATCTATACGCTCTTTGCGACCTTGATAGGGGCTGCCTTGACCCTGGCGTATGGCTATACCAGTGTCCTCGTGGGCCAGAAGATCATGGTGGACCTTCGGAACCAGCTCTTCGACCATCTGCAAGGCATGTCGCTGCGGTTCTTTACGTCGACCCGAACAGGGGAGATCCAAAGTCGGCTCATCAGCGACGTGGCCGGTGTTCAGACCGTGGTGAGCACGGCGGCGACGGACGCCCTTTCGAACGTAGCGATCGTGATCTCGACCGGCGTGGCGATGTGCCTGTTCAACTGGCGGCTAACTCTGCTTACCATCATTGCCATCCCCATCTTCGCCGTTGCCGGCGCCTACATGGGCGAGTACGGGCGGAAGGTCCGGAAAGGCACCCAGGAGCAAACCGCTGAGCTGAACTCCCTGATGCAGGAGACCTTATCGGTCTCTGGCGTGCTGCTCATCAAGACCAGCGGGCGGCGCGAGAAGGTGATGGAGAAGTTCACCGATGAGAACCAGAAGCTGGCTGGTTGGCAGATCAAGGGACAAGTTATCCAGTATGTGTTCTTCGGACTCATCCGCATGATCTTCTCGCTGACTCCAGTCATGGTGTACTGGTTAGCTGGTTACCTTTCCGTACACAACATACAGCCTATTTCCGTGGGCACTTTGGTTGCGTTTACTGCTTTGCAGACCAGGATGTTCTTCCCACTTACTGGGCTGATGAGCACCCAGGTGGAAATCGCGAGCTCTATGGCATTGTTCGATCGCATCTATGCCTATCTGGATATGAAGCAAGAGATTAACGATCGACCAGATGCCATCACCCTCTTGCCTCGTGACGTCGTCGGTGATGTCACCTATGAGGATGTCGGGTTCAAGTACGAGAAGGAGCAGGATGACTGGACCCTCAAGAACATCACTTTTGAAGCTAAGCCGGGCCAGTTGATCGCTCTGGTCGGGCCTTCCGGAGCTGGCAAGACTACCCTCACCTATCTCATCCCTCGGTTGTACGATGTCGATGAAGGCGCCGTCAAGATCGATGGCACCGACGTGCGTGACATTAAGCTCAGTTCATTGGGCCAAATCGTTGGCGCGGTTACTCAAGAAACTTATCTCGTTCATACGACCGTAAAAGAGAACCTTAAGTATGCCAAACCAGATGCTACCGATGAGGAGATCATCGAGGCAGCGAAGGCGGCAGCAATTCACGACCATATCGATGGCTTACCGGATAAATATGAGACTGTCGTTGGTGAGCGCGGCTACAAGTTTTCCGGTGGAGAAAAGCAGCGGATCGCGATCGCTCGGGCGATTCTCAAGAACCCTCGGATTCTCATCTTGGACGAGGCGACCTCGGCGCTGGATACCCGGTCGGAGCGGCTCATCCAGAAGTCGCTCAATAAGCTTATGGCCGGGCGGACCACGTTTGCGATCGCGCACCGACTGTCGACGATTCTGGCTGCGGACCTCATTTTGGTTATGCAGGACGGTGTCATTGCAGAGCGGGGCAAGCATGACGAGCTCTTGGCGATGGGCGGGCTGTATAAGCGGCTGTACGAAGAGCAATTCATGAGCGAATCGCACCATGAGGTTGTAAAGACGTAACCCCCCTTGCCCCGATGAATGGCGGGGAGAGGAGGAGCTAGTTCATCCCAACTGCGATTGAAGAACGACTATCGCGGCCTTGAGCGCTTCACCAAGCTTCGCAGCATCTCTGCCGCCAGCTGTAGCGAAGTCGGGACGGCCGCCGCCGCCACCGCCAGTCATGGCGGCGAGTTCTTTGACCAGGTTCCCCGCATGGGCGCCTTTGGCTTGCGCTTCGGGGCCGACTTTGCAGACGAACATCACTTTGCCATCGCTCTGCAGGGCGACGACTACGACGCGCTTCGCTTGACCTTCGGCAAGACGGTCGGCGACGAGTGTCGCGTCTTTCGCATCGCCTTCGGTGAGCGTTTCGCGAGCCAATTCGATGTCGCCGACTTTCTCGATCTGCGCCTGGTCTGGCGAAGCCGCTTGGGTTCGTGCTCGCTCGAGCTTCTTTGTCAGTTCCCTTTGATTGTCGAGGGTCTTCTGTAGCGATGCGAGCAGCTCGTGGGGGCTCGTTTTGAGTTTATTTGCCGCTTCGTGAACCAACTTTGTCTGCTCGGCGACCCATTCGTAAGCCTTCTCGCCAGTGACCGCTTCGATTCGGCGCACTCCACTTGCCGCGGAGCTTTCGTGCAGGATTTTGAAGAGCCCGATTTCGCTGGATTGCGCGAGGTGGATGCCACCGCAAAGCTCGAGGCTGAAGTCGCCGACCTGCACCATGCGGACGGTGTCGCCGTATTTCTCCCCGAAGAGCGCCATCGCGCCCATTTGCTTGGCTTGGTCGATCGGGATGTCTTGGTGGATCTGGACTGGCGTTCCGGAGAGCGCTTTTTTGTTGACGATCTGCTCGACTTCTTGGAGTTCGTCATCGGTCATCGCTTTGCCGTGCGTGAAGTCGAATCGTAGATGGTCCGGCGCGACGAGCGAGCCCGCTTGCGTGACGTGTGTTCCGAGCACTTGTCTTAACGCCGCGTGGAGCAGGTGCGTCGCGGTGTGGTTGCGCATGATGCGCTTGCGGCGATCCGCGTCGACGACTGCGCGCACTGGTTTGAAGAAGAAGCCAGACTCCAAGAGGTCGGTGATCTCGTCTTGCGACATGCCCTTGCCGTCGCCTGTGTCGCTGCGCTCCAACTCGCAGTCGTGCCAGATGAGGCCCATTTCCTTCCACGTCTTGCGGACATGGAAATGGAATTCTGCGCCGAGCAGGATGCCAGTGTCTCCGACTTGGCCGCCGGATTCGGCATAGAACGGGGTCCGGTCGAGGCAGATTTGGAAATGCCCCGTGGTCTTGCCGTCGGGGCTGAATCTTGGGCTGATCTGAGCGATTCGTGCTTCAGCTTCGGTCGTTTGGTAACCTAGGAAATCTGACTGAGGAAGGGCATAGGGCGCGACGGCGAGCACGAGGTTCTCTTGCTCGCTGTAGACGGTGTCCATTCCGTCGGCGGATCGGGAGCGCTCTTGGGCCTCTTTGAGGGCGGTTTCGTAGCCTTCGAGGTCGACGGTGAGGCCGGCCTCTTCCGCGAGTTCTTCGGTGACTTCGAGTGGGAAGCCGAAGGTGTCGTAGAGTTTGAAGGCATGATCACCTGGGAATGCAGTCAATCTCTGAGATTCGTCAACGAACCGTTTGTAGTCGCTCGGCAGTCGAAAATCCTGAATTATCTGATCTATCCCTTCTTGAGTTTTATCAATACTAAGCTGAGTTTCCTGCGATTTCCTTAGGAATCTTTTCCGGACATCTTCGCGGAGGAAAGCAAAGAAATGAATATAACCTTCATCCATCGTTCGCCTGAATAATGCCTCCTCATTCTTTAGCGTCTCGAGGATCACCTCGCGACGATCATTCAGCTCTGAATAGTGATCTCCCATCGCTTCGCGGACGCCTTCCGCCACATGATGAAAGAACGGTTCATTGAAACCCAGCACTCGTTGTCCCTTAAGAACAGCACGCCGTATCAGTCTTCTTAAGACATAACCGCGGCCATTGTTTGATGGCAAGATTCCATCGGCTATACAGAAGACCGCCGTACGGATATGATCCGCGATAATGCGTATCGCGCGATCCTTCTCGGCGTCGTTTCCGTACTCGACCTTCTCGCCGGTCAAGCGCTCGATCGCCCGGATGATCGGCTGGAAAACGTCGGTGTCATAGAGTGACTTGAGGCCACCCAGGGCGGTCGCCGTGCGCTCCAGCCCCATTCCGGTGTCGACGCTGCGGAAAGGGAGCGTCGGCATCCCGGTTTTCTCGTAGCCGTCGCTTGGCCGGTCCGGATTGCGAGGCTTGCCTTGCCATTCGTATTGAATGAAGACGTCGTTCCAGATTTCGAGCCATTTGCCTTGGGCCTCGTCACGGATCCAGTCGTCCTTCTCATAATCCTCGACAGCCGGCGGAGCAGATGATTCCACCCAGTAGAACATCTCCGTGTTCGGACCGCATGGACCGGGGGGACCCTTGGAGAACGCTCCGG